>JACCRL010000083.1 GCA_013813605.1 Gemmatimonadaceae bacterium | reverse complement strand
TCTTTCCGCTGATCGTGCGCGGAATATCCGCCACCTGAATGATCTTCTTCGGAACATGAAGCGGCGACGTGTTCTCCCGCACCGCCGCAGCAATCCGTTTCGATAGATCCTCGTCGAGGACAATACCCTCGGCGAGCTTCACGAATAGTACGACGCGTACATCGCCCCCCGCACCGCCGCTGCCCGTGCCACCGATCTCCTGGCCTACCGCAACGCTCTCGACGATCTCCGGAAGCTGCTCGACCTGCCTGTAAATCTCGGCGGTGCCGATACGCACTCCGCCCGGATTGAGCGTCGCGTCGCTCCGACCGTAGATGACGTAGCCACGCTCGGCGGTTTCCTCGGCCCAGTCGCCGTGACGCCAGACATTCGGAAAGGTGTCGAAGTAGGCGGCGTTGTAGCGCGCTCCGTCGGCATCGTTCCAGAATGAAACCGGCATGCTCACGAACGGCTTGGTGCACACCAGCTCGCCGGGCTTGCCCTTGACCCGCCTTCCATGCTCGTCCCACACCTCCACCGCCATGCCGAGCCCCGGCGTCTGGAGCTGGCCGCGATAGACCGGCGCGAGCGGATTGCCAAGCGCGAAACACGAGATGATGTCGGTGCCGCCGCTGATGCTGGCGAGATGGACCTCACTCTTGATCTTCCGGTACACGTAGTCGAAGCTGTGCTCGGCGAGCGGACTGCCCGTCGAGAGGATCGCCTTGAGGCGGGAGAGATCGTGCGTCTTGCCGGGCTCCATGCCGAGCTTCTCCATAGACGCGAGATATCTCGCGCTGGTCCCGAAAATCGTGACGCCTTCCCGCTCGGCCATGTCCCACAGCACTTCGGGATTGGGCGACATCGGCGCACCGTCGTACAGCACTACGCGCGCTCCGACCGCGAGCGAGCTGACGAGCCAGTTCCACATCATCCAGCCGCACGTCGTGTAGTAGAAGATGCGATCTTCGCGCTTGAGATCGCTGTGCAGCACCAGCTCCTTGAGGTGCTGGAGCAGCGTGCCGCCGGCGCCATGCACCATGCACTTGGGAAGCCCGGTCGTTCCCGACGAGTACATGATGTAGACCGGGTGATCGAACTCCATCCGCTCGAACGAAGGCGTGTTCACGTCGAGTCCGGGCGGCAGCACATCGTCGGCGCTTTGCGCGAGTGATTCATCGCGGCTCGATGCGGCGCCCCACTGCGTCGCGATGAAGCGCGACCAGACCTGTCCGCGCCGCACTCCCTCGATGGACGGTTCGCGGTTCCGGTACGGAATCACGACGACGTGCTCGAGCGAAGGAATGCGGAAAGCGATCTGCCTGATGCGGGCGAGGAGATTGATCTCCTTGCCGGCGTAGAGATATCCGTCGGCGCAGAACAGCACTTTCGGCGCGATCTGCCCGAACCGGTCGAGCACGCCCTGTGGTCCGAAGTCGGGCGAGCACGACGACCAGATCGCGCCAAGCGACGTCGTCGCGATCATCGCGATGACGGCTTCCGGGATATTGGGAAGAAAACCGGCAACCCGATCGCCCTTCCTTACTCCCGCGGACGAGAGGGCCAGCGCCAGCGTGCCCGCCGCTTCACGCAGCTCGCGATAGGAAATCGTCCGCTGATGTCCCTCCTCGTTCCATGAGCTGATGGCGGGCTCGTCGTCGGTGAAGCGCAGGAGGTTTTCGGCAAAGTTGATGCTCGCGTCGGGGAACCAGCGCGGACCGGTCTCCGGATGCGGCGGCGCGACGCGGTCGATTCCAACTCCTACCCGCTCGGCGCCACCGCCGGTGCCGCGGTGGCCGAGAACGTCACAGAATCGCCACACGAACGCCCACAGCTTCTCTGGATTGGCAAGCGACCATTCGTAGATCTGCCAGTATGCGGCAGGCGAGTAGTCGGCGATGTAGGGGCCGCCACGATCAGCGACATAGCGGAGGAACGCCGCCATGTTCGTCTGTATGACGCGCTCGGGGGACGGTGTCCAGAGCGCTTCGTTCATCGGAGGCCCGCCCTCAGCTGGTTGGCGGATTGAATTGCGCGTGCTGCCCGGAAACCCAGGACTTGTGGTACTCGGGATCCTCGAAGTCGAGCGCGGGCCTGGCGACCTTGAGCGGACGGAAGCTGTCCATCATCACGGCGAGCTCGTCGGTGTACTTGGCGCCGATGCTCGCTTCCGCGCGTCCCGGATGCGGCCCGTGCGGAATACCGTCGGGGTGGTGCGTGATACTGCCGAACTCAATTCCCTTGCGGCTCATGAATTCGCTCGACGCGTAGTAGAGCACTTCATCCGAGTCCACGTTGCTGTGATTGTACGGCGCGGGGACCGCTTCGGGGTGGAAATCGTACGGACGCGGGCAGAACGAGCAAACCACGAAGCCGTCGCCCTGAAAAGTCTGGTGGACCGGCGGCGGCTGGTGTACGCGGCCGACGATCGGCTCGAAATCGTTGATGTTGAACGCCCACGGATAGAAATATCCGTCCCAGCCGATGACATCGAGCGGGTGATGATCGAGCATTATCTCGTTGATGCCGTCGTACTGTTTCACGAGAATGGGGAAGTCGC
>JACCRL010000072.1 GCA_013813605.1 Gemmatimonadaceae bacterium | reverse complement strand
CCGCTTTCCGGCAGTTACCTCGCCGCCATCGACGCGGCTCGAGCTTTAGCTACCTGAAGCGCACGGTTATGCGGAGGTACCGGGTGCCCGCTCGAGGTTGAGCCGGATGATTACCTCCGAGAGCTCGCGCACGGATTCGAACGAGAGCGTAGGACTGTGTGGCACGATCATCGGAAGATCGACATCCTCGAGCTTCCGCCGCGCGGCGCGGGTCAGGAGCACCGGCTCTGCAGGGTCGAGATTGTTGACTTCCCAGACATCGCTGACACGGACGGTGCGAACGCGGTCGGCGTGGTCGAGGCTGTAAACGGAGCGGATGCGGTCGGCAAATCGGGGGTCCACGCACACAACGGTAAGCTCGCCCTCGGCGAGTCGCTGTCGGATCGCGCGCCCGAGATCGGGATGCGCGCTTACCGCCACTAGCGGGGCGGGCATCCCCTCGGTGATATGGTGCACGTGAGCAGAGTGAAACGCGGTTGTAATGACCAGATCCACGTTGCTCACTTCATCGCGTACCCGCGCTGCCTCCGCGCTGCCCTCGCGCACGCCTTCCGGGGGAATGTAGACCGTGTGACATTGCAGGCCCAGCGCAGGCTCGAGCTCGGCGCAGAAGGCCACCATGTGATCCTCCGTCGACTCGAGGAACGCGGCGCGCAGCTGAACGGAGTTCGTGCACCGCCGGATCATTTCCGGAAGATCGGGGACAGCTATTCGCCGCTTCCATGCCTCTGCGGCCACGCTTGCCATCCAGCGACTGGTCTCCGACAGGACCTGTCCCTCGCCGAGCCGCTCCTGCTCGGCGACGTAAACGCCGGAGCGGCCGCGGATCGTAACCAGTCCCTCTCCTTCCAGCGCGCGGTACGCATCAGCGACGACCCGGGGGTCGGCCCCGGAGTATTCGGCGACCTTGCGGAAGCTCGGGAGGCGGTCGCCCCCATGCAGACGACCGCGGTGCAGACCGCTCACGATCCGGTCGCGCAGGTGGATCGTGGTACTTGCCAGGTCTTTAATCAGAGATCCCGTGTTGGGGTGTTATTCCGCCTTCATCCTGGATGCGGCGACAAGGATCGTGGCACAGGCCTCGGGCAGCAAGACATATTCGGGCGCTAACTGGTTTTTGTTATGTTACGACTCAGTAAACTTTGATACTGTTGTGTAGGGCGATCTGTCTGCAACCGGTCTGTAGCAAGATTCGTGTCAGTTGGTACAAAGATTGCTAACTTCGAGAACCGTCCGGCACCCGCCGGCTCGACGGTCCTACAAACGAATTACAGGGAGCAGGACGATGAAAATGTATTTGGCCGCAGTAGCGGCGATGCTGATGGCTGGCGCAACCAGCGCCCAGGCACAGGACGGAATGAGAGAAGCCGGCGCTCTGCAGGCCCTCGCGGCACGGGAGTCGGGCCGGCCCGCCTATTCCCCGGCAACGGCGGTCAGGTTCAAAGCGAGTGACAATGTGTTCGTGAAGAGCGCGCTCGAGGTCAACTTCACCTATCGCGCAGCGTTTGTCACGCTGCCGCTCTTCCGCGGCCTCTCGCCGCGAAACGAGCCCGTCTACTACATCATCACGGACGCGTCCGACTTCGACGTGGCGCGCACCATGGGAATCAACTATGCGCCCAAGATGCGCCATGCCGTCGGCGACGGTGCGCAGCGCGTCACTCTCGACGCAGGCGTGATGCGCTTTCGAGGCAACGTAGACTTCACGCCGGAGCATCTGGTCATCGCCGGCTCGCCGATGGCGCCCTTTCCGCCGCGGGTCGCCAAGCCCGGTGCGGTGGGCGATGCGGAGTGGTCATCGATGGCCGTGCTACCGAGCGGCACCGTCCTGAACGTGCAGATGGTGCATAACGCATCCGGCACTCACGACCGCGTGAAGTCCATCGATCTGGAGAAGCGAACGGTGAGCCTGTCGCTGCTGGACGGATTCCAGGGCGGTAAGCAGTACTATTACCACCTCGTCACCGACGTTTCGGAGGCGCTGCCGGCAGCGCTGGAGAACGGAGTGCACACGCCTCGCCTCGCGAAGGTACCGGCTTTCGGGCAGTCACGGCCGTCCGAGCCTTCGGCACTGCTTGGCTTCTCACCCGTGGTGAACGGGATCACCGACACGAAGACGCGCATGGACCAGGGTTTCGCCGCATCGATTGCCAACGGCGGAATCGACCCAATCAATATCTTCCCGATCGATCCCGATAACGACAACCGCTCGCAGTCGAACAACTACAGCCCGCTCTGGGACGCGCATGTGAGCATGTGGACGCCAGCGGCGGTAAGCGGAGGAAAGAGGCGCCGCATCACCTCGTTCGCCGATCTGGAAGGCCTGGTTAAAGCCGGCTGGATCACGAGCGCCTCCATTAATCCGCCCGCGCCCGGCAACAGTTTTGTCGCCCAGCTGAGGCCGACGCGCGCGATCATCAACTGCCCTGTCATCGCTCAGCCGAACCTGCCGCCGCAGTAGGGAACGCGCAGCGCTTCGCGTCGCGAGGTGAACACGGGGGCGCAGATGTAGATGCGCCCCCGTGTTGCGGTTACGCCCCTTTCTTGCAGATACCGCGGACATGAGAGTAGAGCAGATCCCCATCATACTGGGCGTCCTCGTGGCGCTCATCGGTCTTGCTTTCATCTACGACGCGTGGACGAACGAGGGTCTTCGCCCGGGCAGGGAGCGGCGGCGGCGTACGCGGGCGGTTCCACAAAAGGCGGGTCAGACGCTGATCGGACTCGGGACCCTCTGCATGGCGGCGGCGCTGATCGGCCGTGACACCTGGCGTTACGGAACAATTTCAGTTCTTGCCGGCGTGATGCTGGTACTGGTCGGCGCGGTGATGAATCGCGTCTATCTGAAGGAGGTTCTGTTCTTCAGAGGGGCGGCGCGACGCGGCGACGGCGGGGACGGCGGGCACACGAAAGAGAAGGAGCCGCGGGAGAAGTCGCGGATCAGATAGATCGGCCGATCGGCCGCGATTGCTGCGACGCCCTTCACGAGACCTGCGTAGCAACGCATCATTAGAG
>JACCRL010000069.1 GCA_013813605.1 Gemmatimonadaceae bacterium | reverse complement strand
GCTTTCCGTCTTCCGCGCGCAGCGTGATGTCGGCAACGCGTGTTCCCTCGCGGGCGGCGCCCAGCAGCGACCGGCGGAGCGGCTCGAGACCTTCGGCGGCAACGGAGCTCACGAACACCGAGTTGGGCAGCAAGTTGCCGACACGCTCCTGCATTGCGAGCAGCTGCTCTTCCGGGATCGCATCGATCTTGGAAAAGACGTGCAGCACAGGTTTTTCCCCGGCCCCCAAGTCGCCGAGGACCTGGTTCACGACACTTCGCTGCTCCTCCCATGCCGGGTGGCTGGCATCGATCACGTGAAGCAGCAGATCCGCCTCCGTAACTTCCTCGAGAGTCGCGCGGAAGCTGGCGACGAGGTTGTGCGGGAGCTTGCGAATGAAACCGACGGTATCGGTGAGCAGCACGCGCGCGTTTTCCCCGAGCTCGATCTCGCGCGTGAGAGGATCGAGCGTTGCGAACAGCCTGTCCTCGACAAACACTTCCGGTGCGCGACCCATCGCCCGCAGAATCGAGGACTTGCCGGCATTGGTGTAACCGACGAGGCTGGCGCGAAATTCATTCTTCCGGCCCGAGCGCTGCACGACGCGCGCTTTCTGCACTTCCTCGAGGCGGTGCTTGAGTGTCCTGATGCGCACATTGATCAGCCGCCTGTCGGTCTCGAGCTGCGTTTCACCAGGACCGCGCACGCCGATTCCGCCGCGGAACTTCTCGAGGTGGGCCCACATCCGCGTCAGCCGCGGCAGCATGTACTGGAGCTGCGCCAGCTCCACCTGCATCTTCGCCTCGCTCGATCTCGCGCGCGTCGCGAAGATGTCCAGAATCAGCTCGGCGCGGTCCATCACGCGCTGGCCGGTCGCGTCCTCGATGTTTTTTCCCTGCGAGGGCGAGAGCTCATCGTCGAACACGATCAGCGTCGCGCCCTTTTCCTCGATTGCCAGCCGCAGCTCCTCGACCTTCCCCTTTCCCAGATACGTCGCCGGGTTCGGCTTGTCGATCTGCTGCGTGACCTCGCCAACCACCACGCCACCGGCCGTGTCAACGAGCCGCTCGAGCTCCTCGAGATGCTCGGCGACCTGGTGTCTCGCGTTCGATCCCTTACGCGGAGCCCCGACGAGAATCGCTTTCTCGAGCGGGGTGGTGAGCTCGATCAAATCTCTTGTTATCTGCGCTACCTCGTGTTGTTCTGCCCGCCGCCGAGCGCGGAGAAGCGGCCCGTCCCGGAATACGGACGAGTGAAGTTGCCGAGCGGCGTCGCAACCGTGACATCGCCCATTACGCGGTAGTCAACCGCGCCTCTCGACATCATCTGACGCGCCACGGACCCGATGCCGGAATAGCTGAAGTCGATTGGAATACGCACTGTCGTCGAATCGCCGTCCTGAACGGTGAATCGCTGGTCGAGAGCGCCGACACCGATCTCGTTTTCACCGACGAGCAGCCTGTAGCTGAGGCGCGTCGCATCGAGACGGAAGCGGTTCGGATTGTAGACGTTCAGGAAGACGTCGATCGATCCGCCACTGAGCCCGAGACCTCGCACGCGCAGATCCCGAAAGTTCACGATCGGCTCCTGAAAGATGCCGCGACCGAGGCTTGCGCACGCCGACACAGCGAACACCGCCATCACCATGGCCAGCAACTTTGTTCGTCTCATTTCATCTCCTCGTCCGGCGAATCGCGTGCCGGACTCTCGTTGTTTACTTCCGTTTTGTCACCCCGTGGTGACGCCTGCGTGGACACTTTTGCCTTCAGGTCTGCCCACCACGCCAGTCGTTTTGCCACTTCCTTCTCGAATCCGAAGGGTCCAGGCTGGTAGAAGACGCTGCCACGCAGCTCGTCGGGCAGGTACTCTTGCGGGATGTATGCCTCGGGAACCGAATGCGCATACTGGTACCCCTCGTGATACCCGAGGTCCTTCATCAGGCGGGTTGGCGCGTTCCGGATGTGCATCGGCACCTGCGCTGCCGGTGTGACACGCGCCGCTTCGAGCGCCGCGGTGAGGCCCATGTACGACGCGTTCGATTTCGGCGCGGTCGCCAGGTAGATCACCATCTGCGCGAGCGGCAGGTAACCCTCGGGAGCTCCGAGCATGTGGAAGGCATCGCGTGCCGCCACCGCGAGCTGGAGCGCCTGCGGATCGGCGAGCCCGATATCCTCGGCCGCCATTGCGATCGAGCGCCGGAAAATCGTCATGGGATCTTCACCGCCCTCGATCATGCGCGCCATCCAGTACAGCGCACCCTGTGGGTCGCTGCCGCGGAGCGACTTGTGGTACGCGGACAGGAGATTGAAGTGAGCCTCGCCGCTCTTGTCGTGGTGCGCGTAACGCTTCTGCATCGCGTCGCGCGCGACCGATGCGGTGATCGTGCCCTTCTCGCCCACGAACTCGGCGGCAGCTTCGAGAACCGTGAGCGCGCGTCGTGCGTCGCCGTCTGCTTCACGGGTGATTATCTCGCGCGCATCATCGTCGATTTTGAGCGCGAGTTTTCCGAGCCCGCGGTCGGTCTCGGCGAGGGCGCGATCGACGACCTCGCCGATTGCCTCGCTCGACAGCGGATTGAGCACGAACACGCGCATCCGCGACAACAGCGCGTTGTTCAGCTCGAACGACGGATTCTCCGTCGTCGCGCCGACCAGCGTTATCGTCCCGCTCTCGACGTGAGGCAGAAATGCATCCTGCTGCGCTTTGTTGAAGCGGTGGATTTCGTCCACGAACAGGATCGTCTGGCGTCCCATCTGAAGACGCTGCTCCGCCTCGCCGATCAGCTCGCGGACACGCGGCACGCCCTCGGTGACCGCCGAGAATGGGACGAACTCGCGCTCGGTATACTGCGCGATCAGGCGGCCGAGAGTGGTCTTGCCGGAACCGGGCGGACCCCAGAAAACCATCGAGCTGACGGAACCCTTCTCGATGGCTTCGCGCAGCACCTTGCCGGGCGCGAGCAGGTGCTGCTGTCCGACAATTTCCTCGAGCGAGGTTGGGCGCATCCGGGCGGCCAGCGGCTGTGCGCTTTCCCGGGCGCTCCAGAAGGAATCGCCTTCGTCCCGCGTGGCGGAGGTTAGCGGGGCGCGGCGGTGCTTTTTCGGCATTGAGAGAACAATTTAGCCCGGTATTGCCTTGATCATGGCGGGAGGATATTGATTCCACTGGTCTCGCGAAGGAGTGCTAGAATGGACGAAGTGGGAATATTTCGCACAATCCTGGGCATCGAGAGTATCACTGACCGCGGCCGCGTCACCGAGCTGGCCGGGACGCTCGTCGATACGGGCAGCGAGTTTACGTGGGTGCCGCGAACCCTGCTCGATTCGCTCGGCATCGCCGCGGAACGCCGGCAGGCATTCATCGTGGCGGATGGGCGCGTGGTGGAACGCGATGTCGGCTTTGCGATCGTCCATGCGGGCGGTTTCGCGACGGCCGATGATGTGGTCTTCGCCGAGACGGAAGATCTCGTCCTGCTCGGCGTCCGTTCGCTCGAGGGATTGAATCTGCGAGTGGATGTCGTCGCGAAACGGTTCATCGAGGCCGGGCCCGTCATCACCGCGGCTGCCTAGGCGGCGATGAGTCTCCGCATCAGATAGTAAAGAGCGCACCCGGCGAAAAAGCTCGCCGGAAGCCGCCAGCCCGTTTTCCCCTGAAACTCCGGTACGAGATTCGACGCGCCTACGTAAAGTGTGACTCCCGCCGAAAGCGCGATGCCGTACTTGCCGAGCAGTGGTACCTGGTCCGTGAGCAGGGCGCCGATAATGCTGGCGACGGCCAGCGCTGCTCCGGCGCCGAGTGCGCGACGGCGGGATTCGCCGGCGGCGAGGAACAGGCTCGAGATGGCGAGCCCCTCCGGCAGCTTGTGGAGCAGAATGGCGAAGAAGACGAGGAGCCCAAGGCCGCTGCTTACCTCGAACCCGCTGGCGATCGCCACGCCATCAACGAAGGT
>JACCRL010000067.1 GCA_013813605.1 Gemmatimonadaceae bacterium | reverse complement strand
GTAGCTGCCCGCTGACCTCATGTTCCGTTGCAGTTGCAGGTCCGTTCCGTCAGACCGTCTCGAGAATCGGGAGCCCGACCCTCTCCCGGACCGTAGGCTCGTCGTGCAGCAGGTCCGCAAGCGTGACCCCCTCCAGCACATCGTCGATTTTCCGCTGCAGCATCACCCACACCGGCCGGATGCTGCAGCTGTGGGAAGCCGAGCATCGCTCCTCCTCCAGCGGATGACTCACGCAATGCAGATTGAACGTTTCCAGCTCCGATGCCTGGATGACGGCGCGGATGGAGACCTGCTCCGGCGGCCGGGCGAGGACGTAGCCGCCGCGTGCGCCACGGGTGCTGGCGATTACTCCCGCCCTGCGCAGCCGGAGCAGAATCTGCTCTACATAATCACCCGGGAGCCGCTCCTGGCGAGCGATCTCGCGCCCGTTCACGGGGCCAAGCTCAGTCCTCCGCGCGAGGTGCAGCGCGCAGATCACTCCGTACTCTGCCCAGGTGGTTATGCGCATGGCTTCACGATAGGGATCAGGCGAGGCGGAAACAAGGGTCGGGCGGTCATCCGGCCGACCCGCCACCGTGGGCACCGCCTGGGACGCCGATCTCCGTCATCTTCCGCATGTCGAGGACCTTATCGATCTCTGCGTCCGGCAGCACCTTCTCGCGCTTGACGAGCTCGCGGATGAGCACTCCCTCCTTCACCGACTGCTTGCTCAGTTCGGCCGCGCGCGCGTAGCCGATCTGCGGCGCGAGCGCCGTCGCCAGCGCTGCCGAGCGCTCCAGCCAGTACTCGCACTGCTCGCGGTTTGCTTCCATTCCCTTCACACACTTCTCGGCGAGCACACGCGCGGTATTGGCGAGGATCATCATCGACTGCAGCACGTTGTGGGCAATGACGGGCATCATCACGTTCAGCTCGAGCTGTCCATGCTCTGCGGAGATGCTCACGCATGTATCGTTACCCACGACCTGGAAGCAGACCTGGTTGACCATCTCCGGAATGGAGGGGTTGATCTTACCGGGCATGATCGAGGATCCCGGCTGGACAGCCGGCAGTCGTATTTCGTCGAGACCGGTGCGCGGACCGCTCGCCATCAGCCTCAGGTCGCTGGCGATCTTGCTCAGGTCCAGCGCGAGCACCTTCAGCTGGGAGCTGAACGCGGCGACATCGCCCATGCTCTGCATGAGCTGAACACGGTCGTTGCCCACGCGGAACTTCGTGCCGGCGGAGTCGCTGAGGTGCTTGACCATTAACGCCGGGTACGCGGCCTCGACGTTGACTCCGGTACCGACAGCGCTTCCCCCGATGCCGAGCTCGCGCAGGTAATCTGCCGCCTCGTTGACGCGCTTCATCCCGCGGCGGAGCGTTTCCGCGTATGCGGCGAGCTCCTGGCCGAGCCGGATCGGCATCGCATCCTGAAGATGCGTGCGTCCCGACTTCAGCACGTCGTCAAACTCCTTTCCCTTGTCGGCAAAGACTTTGGCGAGCTTGTCGAACGAGCTCTTCAGCCCTTCGAGCTCCGTCACGCACGCGACACGAATTGCCGTCGGGATCACGTCGTTCGTGGACTGCGCCATGTTGACGTGATCGTTTGGATGAACCGGTGAATATTCGCCGCGCCTTGCGCCGAGCAGCTCGTTGGCGCGATTCGCGAGGACCTCGTTGCAGTTCATGTTGTGCGATGTGCCGGCGCCGGCCTGATACACATCGACGACGAAGTGCTCGCGGTGCTTGCCCGCAAGAACCTCGTCGGCCGCCTTGACGATCGCGTCGGCGAGCTTGCCCTCGAGCCGGCGCGTCTTCTTGTGAGTGAGAGCGGCCGCACGCTTGATCCTCACGGTCGCGTCGACAAATGCAGCCAGCGGCCTGAGTCCGCTGATTGGAAAATTCTGCACCGCGCGCAGCGTCTGCACACCGTACAGGGCATCGGCGGGCACGTCGAGCGATCCGAGAGGATCCTTTTCACTCCGCGTTTTTCCCGTCATGTGTTGGCTGGCGATAGTTCCGATGTCATTTCTGCACGATGCGGGCGCTGCCGTTGAGAAACGGATTGGAGAGCCGCTCCTGGCCGATTGTGGTGTCCATGCCGTGTCCGGGATAGATTACCGTCTCAACAGGCAGCGCGGCGATTTTTTCCTGGGAAGACGCGAGCTGCGCCGGATTGGAAAATGGCAGGTCTGTGCGGCCGATCGAACCCGCGAAAAG
>JACCRL010000020.1 GCA_013813605.1 Gemmatimonadaceae bacterium | reverse complement strand
GGGAAAGGCCTGGGCCGAGTTTCCTGAAGAAGGCGGTACCGTGTTCGCCTTCTCTCTTCCTTCACGTCGCGAGGAGGACGCAGCTGCCGCCGGCACGAAGCGGCCGGATTCGCCCCCCGATCCGGGTTGGTAACGCGGTACTTCCGTCGACGCGCGCCCAACGGAGCGATGCCGTTCGAAGCGTTGATGCTGAGTCGTTGTCCCGGTCAAGTGGCTAGGGAGGGAATTGAACCCCCGACACGCGGATTTTCAGTCCGCTGCTCTACCAACTGAGCTACCTAGCCGCCACTACACCTGCAGAACTGGACAATTAACTCAAACGCGGGGGCGTAATCAACGCTTCGGCTCCTTGCCATACATGGCGGTGATGATCGACTTCACTCCCCCGCGCACGTTGAAGTCCCCCACGACGCGCAGCCACTTCGGCTTGGCGCTCTTGACGAGATCGTCGAGGATGCGGTTGACCGCGCGCTCGTAAAAGATTCCATCGTTGCGAAAGCTCCACAGATAGAGCTTCAGGCTCTTCAGCTCGATGCAGCGCTTGCCCGGCACATAAGTGATGCGGATGATCCCGAAATCGGGGGCGCCACCCTTGAGGAGCGCCAGCTCCTCCGCATCGCTCTCGACGCCACCCAACGGGCAGAGAGAGGTGAACTCCGTGCAGTCCATGTGGATCTCGTAGTCACGGTCTGCGTACGGGTTGTCAAATGTCTCGAGGAGCTCTGGCCTGGGCATCCCGAACGATGCACCGGGCGATGGCGTGGATCAATGCGTCAGGCGTCAGCGAGCGTACCAACGCTGTTTGTCTTACGCCGTCGGGAGCGTCAGGATGAACGTCGAGCCCTTGCCCTCGTTTCTGCGCATGGAGATGTCTCCGCCCATGCCACGGACCAAGCCCGCGTCAGACGTCGCGCAGCTTCTTCGACATGTCCTCGAGCAACCGTAGCTCGTCGCTGGTGAGGCTGGCCATTCCCTGCCTGGATATCTTGTCGAGCACGAGATTCACACGCGCGGCGTGTTCCTTCGCCGTTTCCTTGCGCGGCAGCTGCTGCACTGCCCTCGTCTCCCGCAGCACGACCGCGTTGCTCCGTGCCACGACTTCATCCATTTCGCGCGGACGATCGCGCATCGGCGCTCTTCCTCGCGGGACGGCGCGCGGCATCTCCTCGGACTCTTCCGGAAGCGGAGAAACCAGTCCGCGCACGCGCGCCAGTCCGCCGAGCGAGCTCGCCTGGAGGAACAGCCAGCCGAAGGCGATGCCGCCAAGGTGAGCGACCCACCCGATGCGCGTCGATTCCGACATGCCGATAGCAAGGTTGATCACGATCATCCACACGATGAGCCATCGCGACTTCATCGGTATGACGCCGAAAAGGAAGACCTGCTCGTCGGGCCACCGTAACGCGTAGGCGAGCAGCACACCGCTCACCGCGCCCGAAGCGCCGACCAGCCCTGCTCCGCCTCCGAACATCAGGTGCGCGATCGCGCCACCCAGGCCGCACCAGAGATAGAAATTCGTGAAGCTTCTCGTGCTCCACGCATTCTCCACCCTCGGCCCGAACATCCACAGCGTGAGCATGTTCATCGAGAGGTGCCAGAGCCCGGCGTGCACGAACATGTAGCTGACCAGAGTCCAGAGCCGGCCCGGGAATGCGCCGGGATCCAGGGCGAGGGCCCCCAGCAATACCTCGGGCGTAAAGAGCGTGAGCTGCAGGAAAACCACGCCGATGTTCAGGGCCAGAAGCCACTGAACCGCCGGGGTCATTCTCGGGTTTTCCTGGGTGTCCGAAAGCTCGCTCGCCATGCTGACCTGGGACGTGGGATGTCTATCTAATGAGACCCATCCGGCGCCGCGGTGTTCCTCCGGAACCCCTCACTCGAGGGCGAGCTTCGCGATCCGCTCGCAGAGCTCGGGAAAGTCGATTCCCATCGCCGCGGCACCCTGCGGTACAAGACTCAGCTCGGTCATTCCAGGCAACGTGTTGGCCTCGAGGCAGTAGGACTCGCCCTCGGTGGTCAGCCGGAAGTCGATGCGCGCACATCCCCTGAGCTTGAGCGACCGAAACGCTGCGACCGCCTGCTCCTGCATCCGCTCCGCGACATCATCAGGGAGGTCGGCCGGAAAAACTTCCGTCGCCATTCCCGGCGTGTACTTGCACTCGTAGTCGTAGATCTCGTGCTTGGAGATGATCTCACCAACCGGAAACGCGATCTCGCCCAGCACCCCGACCGTGAACTCACGCCCCGGCACGAAGCGCTCGATCATGACTTCGTCGTCGTACTTGAGCGCCTCCTCGATGGCGGGCGCAATATCCTCCCGTTTCTTGACGAGCGTCAGCCCAACCGTCGATCCCTGCTTTGACGGCTTCACGATGACCGGCAATCCGAGGTACCCCTCGACCTGCTCGACCGTCGCCGGCTGCATCAGCCAGTCGGCCGTCTTCACGTTGGCGGCACGAAACAGCTTCTTTGACAGGTCCTTGTCCATCGCGAGCGCACTCGACAGGTGACCGCTCCCCGAATACCTGACGCGTGCCATGTCGAGCAGCGCCTGCAGCGTTCCATCCTCTCCCTGCCCACCGTGCAGCGCGAGCAGCACGACGTCGGCGCCGGTGATCTCCTTCATCGTCGTCAGGTTCGGCAGAAACGCGCCCGCCGCGACTTTCGAGAGCGACTCGAGCGACGGCGGCTCCACGCCAACCGTTCCTTCGCCAAGTTTTTTCTCCTCGGCCTCGCTCAGCAGTCCGCGCGCCGGATCGAGCGCGATCACCTTGTGGCCCTTCGACCGAAGCGCCTGCACGATGCGGATTCCCGATGCCAGAGAGACATTGCGCTCGGAAGACGTTCCGCCCATCAGGACCGTAATGTTCATTGACTGCGTTGCTCCTTTATGGTTTCTGACTGCGACTGCCACTGAACGCGTTTTTGGCAGTTACGGTCACCGCGACATCATGAAGTGCAGCATATCCGACCTGGTGACTATCCCCTGCACCAGCCCCCGCTCCTGCACCAGCACCGCGGGGTTGGATTTCGACAGCAGCTTCACCACGCTGTCCACGGGCTGATCGGACGACACCATCGGGAACGGCGAATCCATGATGTCGCTGACCGTGCTGTCGAGCAGCTTCGGATTCTCCAGGCTCTTCTGCGAAAGCGACCAGTCACTCACCGAGCCGACGCAGTTAGCCCCATCCATCACCGGCAGTTGTGACACATCGTGCAGGCTCATGAGCCCGATTGCCTGCCTCACCGTCGCGCCCGGCGCAACGCTCACGACCGCCGGCGCAACGCCATCCTTTCTGCCGAGCACGTGGTGGAGGGCGACGCGTGGACTGTCGAGCATCTGGTTCTCGCGCATCCACTCGTCGCTGTAAAGCTTGGACAGGTAACGCTCCCCGGTATCGCAGAGGAAAGTCACGACGCAGGCCTTCGGGTCATCGGACTCGCGAGCCACCTTGAGCGCAATCGAGGTGATGAGCCCTGACGAGCCACCGACGAAGAGGCCCTCTTCACGCGTGAGCCGCCTCGCCATCGTGAATGAATCCTTGTCGCCGACGGTGTGATACTCGTCGACAACGCTCATGTCGAGCGTGCCCGGCACTTTGTCCTGTCCGATGCCTTCGATCTTGTATGGCGTTCCCTCGATCTTGTTCTTGCCCTTGCTCCGCCAGTATTCAGCGAGGATGGAGCCGGCCGGATCTCCGGCGATGAGTCGGATCTTCGGATTCTTTTCCTTCAGGTAGCGTCCGGCACCGGTGAGTGTCCCGCCAGTGCCCGCCGCGGCGACGAAGTGCGTGATCCGGCCCTCGGTCTGCTCCCACAACTCGGGCCCCGTCGTCGCATAATGGGCTTCAGGGTTTGCGTCATTGTAGAACTGGTCGGCGTGTATCGCGTTCGGCGTCTCACTCGCGATCCGCTTCGCCATCATGACGTAGTTGTCGGGATGATCCGGCGGAACGGCCGTCGGAGTGACAATTACTTCCGCGCCAAATGCCCGCAGCAGTCGTACTTTCTCCTGCGACATCTTGTCCGGCATCGTGAAGATGCACTTGTAACCGCGGAGCGCCGCGGCGATGGCGAGCCCGATGCCGGTGTTTCCGCTCGTCCCCTCGACGATCGTGCCGCCGGGCTTGAGCCGTCCCTCTTTTTCCGCGCGCTCGATGATCGGTAGGCCGATTCGGTCTTTTACCGAACCGCCGGGATTGAAGAACTCCGCCTTCGCGTAAACCGGTGTCCGGATTCCGCGCGTGACGCGGTTGAGTCGTATCAGCGGCGTCCAGCCGACAGTGTCGAGTACGCTGTCGTAGGGCCGGCGATTTCTCTCGGGTGTCATCTAGCGCGTCGTCGGGCGCTTCTTGGTCGTCGTCGTGCGGCGGGGTGTGGTCGTACGACGTGTCGGCGCTTTCTTCCTCGTGGTCGTCGCCCGCTTCGTCGTAGTGGCGGCCGGCTTCTTCGTCGTTGCCGCCGGCATCGGGCTCATCACGACGGTGTCCTTTTTCGCGGTGTCCGGAACGGCTACCGGCTTCACGACCGGGGCGGCCTTGGGCGCGGAGTCCGTCACTGGACGGGCGATGAGCGAATCACCGGAAAGAGCAGGCGCATCGGGGTGGCGGAAAAAGACCGGCAGAAGGATCGAAACGGGCACTGCCGCGCCCCTCGTTCTCGCCGGCTCGAACCGCAGATCGCGCGAACCCTTGATCGCTGCCGAATCGAGCGCGCTGAAACCGGAGGTCTCCGCAATCTGCGTCGAGTCGGCGACGAGCTGTCCAGCGTTGTCGATATAAATCCGTAACGTGACGTTGCCCTGGACCTTCTGTGCGTAAAGCGCCGGCGGATACCGGAAGGGCAGCACCGGGTTGAGCATCACCGGCGCGACATCGGGCTGCCTCCCGATGGTCCGGAAGGGAAGGCTCGATCCTTCCCCTTTCTTGCAGGCCGCCGCGGTCAGCGCGGCGAAGGCGAGCACCAGCAGTCGCGTTGCACTCATGCGCGCCTGTCTCCCTTCGCGCCCTTCAGGTCGTCGACAATCCGCGCGAGAAGCGCGAGCGCCTGTATTGGTGTCATCGTATCTGGCTCCACCTTTCTGAGTTCACCGACGATCGGGTGCTCCGCAATCGCGAACAGCGGCAGCTGGTCCACGGAGACCTGTCGCGTTCCAGTGCGACCGGTGCGAGGCACGATTTGTTCCGCTTCCAGGTGCCGGAGCAGCTCCCTTGCCCGCTCCAGCACCGAAGCCGGGAGGCCGGCGAGGCGCCCGACCTCGATCCCGTACGACCTGTCAGCTCCGCCCGGCTGCAGCTTATGCAGGAAAAGCACCCGGTCGCCTGCCTCGCGCACCTGGACGTTATAGTTCCGAACTGCTACTAAACGCTGGCTGAGCTGGGTCAGCTCGTGGTAGTGCGTCGCGAAGACGGTCTTGCACCCCACCACATCATGAAGGTGCTCGCTCACCGACCACGCGATCGAAATTCCGTCGTACGTCGACGTGCCGCGTCCGATCTCGTCGAGCAGCACCAGGCTGCGCAAGGTGGCGGTGTGGAGAATCGCACTCGTCTCCGACATTTCAACCATGAACGTGGACTGGCCGCGGACGAGGTTGTCGCTTGCGCCGACACGCGTGAAAAGCCGGTCGACGATGCCGATCGTCGCGCTCGATGCGGGCACGAAGCTTCCGATCTGTGCCATCAGCACGATGAGACCGACTTGCCGAAGGACCGTGGACTTGCCGGCCATGTTCGGTCCGGTGAGGATGATCATGCGCGCCTCTTGCGCCAGCGAGACATCGTTCGGGATGAACTTCTCGCGCGCCATCATCCGCTCCACGACGGGATGCCTGCCCGCGTTAATCTCGAGATCGAACCCCGTTGTCACTACCGGCCTGACATATCCCTCCGGGCTCGCCACCTCGGCGAGCGATGCCAGCACATCGAGCTCGGCAACTATCCGCGCAACTGCCTGCAGTCTGGCGATCTCCCGCCCTGTTCTCGACCGAAGTGCGTCGAACAGCTCCCGCTCGCGCGCCTCGACTCGCTCCGCGGCGGTGAGCACTCTCTCCTCAAACTCCTTCAGCGCAGTCGTTACGAAACGTTCGGCGCCTGTGAGTGTCTGCCGCCGCTGATAGTCGGCCGGTACGAGGTGTGAGTTGCTGTTCGAGATCTCGATGAAGTAACCGAAGACCCGGTTATAGCCGACCTTGAGGGAGCCGATACCCGTGCGCTCCCGTTCCTCCGCCTGGATTCTCGCGATGGCATCCTTGCCGCCATCCCTGAGCGCGCGCCATTCGTCGAGAGCGGAGTCGACTCCGTCACGAATGCTCGCCTCGTCGCCGATCATCACCGGCGGGCGGTCGACGAGAACTCGGCGCACCTCTTCACAGAGGTCGTCGCACCCGTCCCAGAGCGAGCTGTAGCTATCGAGTGCCGCCACGCCTCCTGCCGCGGCAGCTTCCTTCGCCCTCGCCAGCGCTTTCTCGACTGCGGGCAGCCGGTAAATTGAATCGCCGAGCGCGCGCAGCTCCCGCGGCGACGCTCGTCCGGCAGCGGTTTTTCCCGCCAGCCGTTCCATGTCGCGCACGCCATCGAGCGCCTCCCGCAGCGCTTCGCGAACGAGCGGGTCGCCAAATGCTTCTACCGCGTCGAGCCGCTGCTCGATCGCGGAAAGGTCCACCAGCGGAGCCAGTATCCATTCGCGGAGACGCCGTGCTCCCATCGGCGTCAGCGTTCTGTCGAGCACATCGAGCAGCGTGCCCGATGTGTCGGCACCGCGCATTGATTCGACGAGCTCGAGGTTCCGCCGTGTCATCTCGTCGAGCGGCATCACGCCACCCGGCCTCTCCATCCGCGGACGCGCGAGATGGGGAATACCCGCCGGTTGGAGCTCGTCCAGATAGCGCAGCAGCGCGCCGGCGGCGCCGACCGCGACGCTATCGCCCTCTTCGATGCCGAACGCATCGAGTGAGCTCACGCCGAACCGCGCGGCGAGAAGATCTGTTCCCAGTCCCGAGTCGAACTCCCACGGCTCGCGCTCGGTGAGGAGCGGGCCTTCGCCCGCGCCCGGCGTTTTCACGATGTTGTCAAGCGTTCCGCCGCGCGCGATGATCACCTCGCGGGGCGAAAGTCGTGACAGCACCGAGTCCGCGTCGATGAGCCGCGCGACCGTGAGACGGAGCTCGCCTGTTGAAAGGTCTACCGCCGCCGCTCCGACGGTGTCAGCAAGCCGACTCAGCGCGCACAGATAATTGTTGCGGTTCCCGTCGAGCAGGTCGTCCGAGAAAGCAGCACCGGGAGTAACCGTCTCGACGACTTCGCGCTTCACTATGCCGCGCGCGAGCTTCGGATCTTCCGTCTGCTCGCAGATCGAGACGCGAAATCCCTGCTGGATGAGGCGGCGCAGGTAGTCGCCCGCCGCCTTAACGGGGACCCCGGCAAGCGGTACTTCGCTCGCGCCGCCGTTGTTCCGCGAGGTGAGAGTGAGGCCGAGTGCTCTCGACGCGACCTCTGCGTCCTCATAGAACATCTCGTAGAACTCTCCCATCCTGAAGAACAGAATCGCGTCCTGATGACGCGACTTGATCTCCCGGTACTGCTGCGTCAACGGCGTTGATGCGACGCGGCTCACCGCTATTGCGCCCTCGTTACGAAGCCATCCATCCGCTTCGCCTTTATTTTCGCCAGCGCTGCGTTGGCTTCTGCAGCCGTGGAATACCTTCCTATCTTCACCCGGAACGGCTTGACCGTCCCATCCACTCGCGCATCGTATCCTTTCGCTTCGAGCGTGGCGGCAAACTTTTCACCTTCTGCTCTCGTGTTGTACGCGGCCACCTGCACCGACCAGCCTCCGCTCGATGACGCAGCGGGTCGTTCCGCCGGGATCCGCGGCGTGACGGGTTTTTCGACCTTCTCGACCGGCTTCTCGACCCTGACTGGCGGCGGCACGGTGGGGTCGGTCTTTCCCGCGGATGCGGATGGGATGCTGGGAGCAGGAAGGACCGTGGGCTTTGAATCGTTGGCGGTTGGGGGCGGTCTGAGCGTAGGCGGAGCGGCCGGCTGTGTCGTCGCCGTCTGGGTCGGGCACCGCTGACTGAGATATTGAATCTGATTGCGAAGCTCGATCTCGGCGGGGCTGGCGAGGACCAGCGCACCGGCGTTGGCAACGCAGGCAGCGGCGATGTCGTTCTTCTCGAATAGAACGCGAGCCGTCCAGTAGCCGGCCCTCGCTTGCGCCCTGCCACCGGGATAGTCACTTCCGATGCGACGCAAATGCGCGAGGGCGCCATCCCTGTCGCCACGGGACAGCTGCAGCTGCGCGAGCCTGAGAAGTGCCTCTTCGGCACGCGGAGCGAGCGGAAAGTCCACCACTATGTGCCTGTAGTCGCGCTCGGCATCGGACGCATTTGCCGCCAGCGACGCTCTCCAGAAAAGAGCTTCCGGATAGCGCGGCGATGTGAGCGTGGTTGCGTTGACGATCGAATCGACGATGGCGCGCCCTGCGGCGGCGTTACCATCGCTCACCATTTCCTGCGCCCTCAGGAATACCGGCTCAGGAGAAACGGGCGATTGCGCGTGTGACAGCGTCGTCACCACGCCGACTGCCAGTACGGATATTACGAACGACCTCAGCATTCTTCCTCTCTGACCGGATTCACGCGGCAAGATTCCGCTCCTCCCCTGCGCACAGGATGAGCACCACCGTCGCAAGCAGCTGTTCTTCGGATGACACCTTGCTCTCCTTTAACGCGATGTCCGCATCGAGCAGTGCATCGATGGCTGCTTCGAGTGCGCTACTGCTCCACCGTTCGGCCGCGCGCGCCCAGACACTCGCCGCGGACCCCCACGAGCGTCCGGTGAATGCACCGGTCTGCCTGAGAAGATCGAAATATTCCTGCGCCAGCCTTCCGCCTGAAATTCCCTCGTCCAGCTTCGCACGTCCCCATGCGATTCCCAGCATTTGCGTGGAAAGGGCCATGACCACCGACACCGCTGTTGTCTTCGGCTGCGAGAGAATGTGCGGGATGAGCTCGAGGGCCCGCGGCACATTCCGGTCGGCGACCGCATCGAGAAAGTCGGCCTGTGTTTCGCCGCGCCGCACTCCGACAACGGCAGTAACGGCATCCTCGTCGATGTCGGCACCAAGAGTGTAGCTGGCGAGCTTGTCGAGCTCGGCCGCAAGCTGGTGCAGGTCGCTGCCGACAGCCGCCTGCAGAAGATCGATCGCATCGCTCGTAATTCCGACGCCCGCCTCTTTCTTCGCCTGGTGCGCGATCCACTTCGGAATGCGGTCACCCGTCAGCGGCTCGAAGTTGAGCTGGGTGGTGGAGCCGGAAAGGATCGTATCGGGCTTGGTGGCGGGCGCCGCGGTGAGAATGAGAAGGAGATCTCCGGCCGGCTTCTTCAGGTATGCATCGAGTGCCTTCCGCGCATCCTTCTTGAGCCCACCGGTGTCGCGCACCACCAGAACCCGCCTATCCGCCATCATTGGCGGCGTGCTTAGCAGTACGCTCAGCGATTCGGCGTCGAGGTCGGCCGCCCGGCGCGTGTCGAAGTTGAAGTCTCTGGCCTGCGGATCCAGAGCGCCGTTCACCAGCTGGCGAACGGCGTCTTCCTTCTGAAATTCGTCTTCGCCCGAGATGTAGTAGGCCGCATCGAAGGAGCCGCGCTTGACGGCATCGCGCAGAGTTTTCAGGGAGGACGCGGACATCCTCGGTAATATAGACTCTGCCGGGGTGGCCGAGCGTACTACCGGGTGTAGTTGACGGGCCCCGGTCGCGAATGCGCGAAATGCACCGGCGCCTGTTCGGCGAAGAGCGCCGCGGGCCAGATGGCGAAGCCCGCTGATACCGAGGCCACGATTGCCGGAGTCGGCGTCGTGATCGGCGTCAGATCGTGGTCCGGGGTGGTCGCGACGACAGGCGCCATCAGGACGTGGCTCGTGCGATCAGCATCATAAAGATTCGTTCCGATGTAGCCGATCATCACCGCGCTGGCGATCGCTGCGGCAATGGCGCCGCGCCGGAATCCCTGCGCCGGCAGGGCGGAGAGATCGTTCTGGCGGGTTTCCTTCAGGCGGGCGTCGAGACGCGCCGCGAAACCGGCCGAAAGCTCGATCGAGGGGAGATTTCTGAAAAGGAGGAGAGCTCGGCGAACCTTTGCATCCTGGCTCGCGCAACACTCGCATTCTGCCATATGGCACTGCATGCCGACGAGCTCGATACCGGCAAGGGTATCGTCTACGAAGGCAACGTGCTTCTCACGAAAATCTCGACAGTCCATGGAGGGGGGTTGAGGGTCCGGGTAGAGGTACCCATGAGGTTTCCTCTGGTTCCCGGACCGCCAGCCCTAATCTACGTACGGCGCGATGATCTCCGCGAACGAGTTCCTCGCACGGTTAAGGCGGGATTTCACCGTACCGAGGTTGCATTCGGTGATCTCGGCGATCTCCTCGTACGACTTGCCCTCCAGCTCCCGCAGGACGAACACGTTCCGGTGGTGCTCGGGAAGCTTGGCGACCGTCTCCTCAACGATTTCCCGCAGGTGCCGCTTGCGGTACATGTCGTCCGGACGCGAAGTCGGGTCCTCGAACTGGAGCGGACGATCCTCGTCCTCCCAGTTCTTCTGCACCTGCTGGAACAGGACCAGCGGGTTGCGCGAGCGGTTTCTCAGCTCGTTCTTCGCCAGGTTCGACGCAATCGTGTAGACCCAGGTCGAGAACTTCTTCGATCTGTCGAAGCGATGAAGGTGGCGATAGACGCGGATAAAGACTTCCTGGACCAGGTCCTCCGCCTTCTCACGGTCGCCGATGGTGCGGTACACGAAGTTGAGGAGCCTCGTCTGGTAGCGGGTGACGAGCTCCGCGAACGCGCGCTCTTCTCCACCCAGAAAGGCCGTCACAACCCCAGAATCGTCCAGCGCCTGCAGCCTCTCCCTGACGGAGGGCACAATTGCCGGAATCACATGCTTACGAGCCAGGTCAGCCATTGGAGCTCCTCTGAGGGGAGATGCCTGCACCCACGAACCGTGCAGCGGTGGAACTTTCCGCATACCATTAGTACGCACGGGACATGCCGAGTCGGAAACATTTGTATGTCGTTATCCAGTAACAACTTAGCGGAATCAGGCTATGCTTGAGCTTGTCCTGATTCTGGTCTCAGTGTCCCTTTTGCATGACACGTCAGGCGTCGCTGAAGATTTAGACGCCGACAGACCCCAAAGGGTTAGCGCCCGGCCCGAAATCCGGCGGCGTAAAGGAGACCCAGGGCAGTCTTGGCATCCTGGATTTCACCGGCCTCGACCATCTCGAGTGCCTTCGAAAGGGGCACCGGCGAAAGGGTGAGAAACTCGTCTTTTTCCCGGCTCGCCTCGCCGCGCTCGAGTCCCACCGCCATGAACAGATGGATCTTCTCGTCCGTGAATCCCGGCGTCGTGAACATCGTGAACATGTGCTCGAAGTGTGCTGCCGTGCACCCGGTTTCTTCCTTCAGCTCACGCGCGGCACAGTGGGCGGGGTCCTCGCCATCGTCGAGACGCCCAGCCGGAATTTCGTAGAGATAGTTTTCGGCGGCGTACCGGTACTGGCGGATGAGCAGAATTTGCGGATCGTCACCCGCCGGATCGCTCAGGAAGGGGACCACGGCACTGGCCCCGGGATGTCGTATCATCTCGAGCTCACCGACCGATCCATCGGGGAATCGAACACTATCGATGTCGAGCGAGATGATGCGCCCGGTGTACGCGCGCCGGGTTTTTACCCGCCCGACTTGCACGTCCGACTGTTCTTTGCGCGCCGCGCTCACTATTTCGCCGGAGCGACAGAGATGTTACCGGCACCGACCGACGTGAGCCCCTCCCTGATCTGTCCTGTGTCGCCAACGATCACAGTCTGCAGCTCTTCGGGATGAATATGATCCCGCGCCGCTTTCAGGACTGTCGCCGCGGTGACGCGCGAAATCTCTTTTCTGTACTCGTCGTAATAACTTCGCGGCAAGTCGTAGATGATCAGGTTGGCAAGCGCGGAAGCAATCGCCGAGGTGGTTTCGAAGCGGATCGGGAACACCCCTTCCAGGTAGCTCGTGGCCAGCGAGAGCTCTTCCAGCGTCACTTCTTCCGAGCGCATGCGCTCGACCTCGGCAAATATTTCCCGCAGTGCGGCGGCAGTGACATCGCTTTGCACCGCCGTCGATATCTCGAACGGTCCGGCACCGCGCCGCCAGTCATACGACGACGAGGCACCGTACGTGTATCCGTGCTTCTCGCGCAGGTTGAGGTTGATGCGCGAGCCGAACAGTCCGCCGAGTATCGCGTTCATCACCAGGACGGGAAAGAAATCGGGATGTTTGCGCGGAAGGCCCGCGTGCCCGACGCGAATCTCGGACTGTGGCGCGCCATCTTTCGTTATCAGATGAATGGCGCGACTCGCCGGTGCGGGAATATCGGCCGCGTGCAGCCGTGCGACGCTTCCGCGCGGAAGCGCTGTGGCTAACGGAGTAACCAGGGTGCGTACATCCGCCTTTTTCACGTCTCCGGCAACGATCACCGTTGTTCTACCTGCGGTATAGCGGGAGCGATAGAATGCGTCGATCTCGCTCCTGGTGAGGGAGCGCACGGACTCGGCGCTTCCTCCCTGCGACCGCGCGTAACGGGAGCTTTCTCTGTATAGAAATGCCGGGAATCTCTCGTCCGCGAGTCCGCGCGGCTCGGTCTCGAGCTGCAGCAGCTCGGCGATGCGCTCGCTCTTGAGGCGCTCCACCTCGCGCTCGGGGAAAGCGGGATCGGCCAGCACTTCGCCAAGCAGCGTGAGCGCCGCGGCAAGATTTCCCGGAAGGACGGTAACTCTCGCAATGGCGCTGTCCCAGTCCGCCCCCGTATCGAGCGAAGTCCCCATCTGCTCAAATTTTTCCGCGAGCTCGGCACCATCCCATTTCGACGTGCCCTCGCTCAGCGCGCGCGCGGTGAGCCGGGCGATTCCTTCTTTT
Source organism: Gemmatimonadaceae bacterium (assembly GCA_013813605.1). GTDB lineage: Bacteria > Gemmatimonadota > Gemmatimonadetes > Gemmatimonadales > Gemmatimonadaceae > UBA4720. Next base: position 3,490 of record JACCRL010000020.1, on the reverse strand, counting down.
CCGGCAGGATCCTCGGCGGCGCCGGCGTCGAACACTACGAGGATCGTTATGATCGGCAGCTTCGGCGCGGCGGCGACGACGAGACGGGTCCCGCCAGGAAGAGTCTCTTCATCGAACGAAGGGAAATGATATTCCCTGCTCGGCCCTGGGTCCGGCTTCGTGATGACGTCCATCATGCCTCGCTCGCCGCTTCGGCGAGAACGCCTTCGGTGCCTTGACCTGCGCGTGGCACGTACAGCAGCGTCGCGCGATTGTCTTCTCCCAGCCGTTCGGCGATGAAATCGTTCACGCGGTGCGACGTGACGGCGCGGTAATGGTCCGCCTGGACGTTGACGAGCTCAGGCTCGCGGAAGAACGTCGCGAACATCGACAATCGGTCGGCTCTCTCGCCCGCCGACTGCATCGCGTTCACGAGATCAGTTTCAATCAGTGCGAGCGCGCGTTTTACCTCGAGCTCCGAAACTCCGTCGCGGTAAAGCTCGTCGATCTCGCGCTCAACTTCATCTTCGAGCCGCGTGACGCCGGTTTCCGGTCGTGCCGTCACGTCCACGACGAAAAGATCGGTTCCCTTGGCGAGGTCAAATGTGAATGCCGCTGCATCAGCGGCGACCTGCCGCTCGCGTATCAGCGACCGATGCAGTCGGCTCCCGCGGCGCATGCCAAGTATCGCGCTGCAGACGCTGGCTGCGTAGTACGCATCACTGCCGAATACTGGCGATCTGAACGTGAGGAAAATGCGCGGGAGACTTACTTCGTCCTCGACGATGTCGCGCCTGCGCGCGCCGAAAACGGGGGGCAACGCCATCGGGGCGAGTGGCGGCTTTCCCTTACCTCGAGGTATTGAACCGAAGTATCCCTCGACCAGGCAACGCGCCTCAGCCCTGTCTACATCGCCCGCAATCGAGAGCACGGCGTTGTCCGGCGTGTAGAAGGTGGCGAAGAATCCCGCGACATCTTCGAGTGATGCCGCTGAAAGATCTTCCATTGACCCGATGAGCGAATGCTGGAATGGATGGTCGGCCGGAAAGACGAGCTCCTGGAGTTTCTCCAGCATCGTTCCATAGGGCTGGTTGTCCACCGACCAGCGCCGCTCATTCTTCACCACATCGCGCTGGGTGTCGAGCTTTTCCTGGGTCATCGCTGGAAGCAGCCGACCCATACGGTCGGCCTCGAGCCATAGGGCTAACGCAAGCTGGTTCGATGGCAGAGTCTCGTAGTAATTCGTGCGCTCGAGCCATGTCGAGCCATTCATCGTACCGCCCGCCCGCTGGATGAGCTCCATGTGTTCGTTCGCGGTCACGTTCGCCGATCCCTGAAACAGCATGTGCTCGAACAGGTGAGCAAAGCCCGTTCGTCCAGTGCGCTCGTTCGCGGATCCGACGTGGTACCAGAGATTTACAGCGACGATGGGAGCAGTCCTGTCTTCCGATAGCGTGACGAGAAGGCCATTGTCGAGGTGGAAGGTTTCTATCGGAATTCTCATTGTCGTAAATTGCCCGCCATGCATTGGTGCAGGAACCCCCCGTGCGCTCGGTCATGATCGCCGCGATGGCCATTGTCGCGCTTGTTGCGGCATTCATGGCACTGATCTGGTGGGGGCAGGAGAAGATTCTTTTTCAGCCTCCGCCGTTCACTGGTGAAGCGAACGTCGAGGGACGGGTCGAGTACTCAGCGCCCGACGGACAGAAGCTTGCCGGTTATGTCGTTGGCGATCCGGGCACGTCGGCGGGGCTCCTGATCTGCTTCCACGGTAACGCGGATCTCTCAGTGTGGCAGCGCGACTGGGCCGCGGAAGTCGTCCGGCAGACGGGTTACGCGGTTTTTCTCGCTGAGTACCGGGGGTACCTCTCGCTGGGAGGAACACCGAGCTACGCCAGTACGAGACTCGATTCAGAAGCCGCCTATCTCCACGCGGTTTCGTCGCTTGGGGCCAGGTCCGAGGCGATCGCGCTTTTCGGACATTCTCTCGGTAGTGGCGTGGCGACCGAGCTGGCCGAGCGGCACCCGCCGCGCGTGCTTCTGCTTCAATCCCCCTTCAGCTCGGCGCGCGCAATGGCGCGGGTGATCGTCTCGCGGCCCACGGAATTCGCGTGGAACGCGGTGACCCGGATCCATTTCGATACTCGGATGGCGGTCTCGAAGATGGACACGCCGGTCTTCGTCATACACGGCATGAGAGACCGCATCGTTCCAGTCAAGCTGGGACGCGAGGTATTCGACGCCGCGAGGAACAAGGGCGATCTGCTGATCGTCGATGGTGCGGGGCACAACGACCTTTCCCAGGTCGGTGGGGATGCTTACTGGAGCTGGGTGCGCGGCGCTCTTAAGCGGTAGGGGAGAGATCGCTTCGTTTCCTTGACTCTCTGGAGGACCGAAGCAGGGAGCCGAAAGCTCAGTCAGCTGATGGCTGTTTAGCTTTCATACTGGCGGAAAAAGCTCCGGCTTCTGGGGAGGTTGCGCTATTCGAACATCCCTTCCAAAAGGAAACCGCTTGCTGTTAATCCACGCGGTTCACTCTCATCCAGAGCCCCTTCACCAGTTCGCCAGTATGAAAGCTAAAGAGCTCCAAGCGGACAAAGCTTGAAGCTCCCTGCTTAGGTCCTCCAGAGAGTCAAGGAAACAAAGCAATCCCTGAACTACCGTATAGGCTGCCCAGCGATGTCACGGATTACAATCGGACCGAAGTTCCCCGCCTTGAGTCCCTGCTCGATGCTCTTCCTGTCGCCCACGATCACGACCGCGAGAGTCCCCGGCGCGATGTACTGCTGCGCGACTCTGCGCACATCCGCCTGCGTGATCCCGTCGATGCTCTGCACGTAGTTGTTGTAATAGTCGAGCGGCAGGCCGTACATGGCGACGGGAACGAGCGCGGCGGCGATCTGCTGCGTGGTCTCGAAGTTTCCCGGCAGCTGGAGCTGGAGATACTGCTTTGCGCGTGCGAGCTCGTCGGCGGGAACATCCTGACGGATGGAGTTGATCTCCTTGATGAACTCGATCAGCGCCGAATCCGTTTTTGCGGAGACCACCTCCGCTGAGGCGACGAATGGTCCCGCCGCGCGTCTCATGTCGAAGCGCGAGCGGGCGCCGTACGTGTAGCCGCGCGTTTCGCGCAGGTTCTGGTTGAGGCGGCTGGTGAACGAGCCGCCTAGAATCGTGTTCATTACCGTGAGCGCGAAATAGTCCCGTGTCGACCTTGGCACGCCGACCATTCCGATGCGGAAGGAAGACTGCGCCGCTCCCGGCTTGTCGATCAGGTAGACGGTGGTGGCCGACGCCTTCGGGGGCTCCGCGTAGCTCAGCGTCGAGAGATCACCGCGCTGCCACCCTCCGAAGAGGGCGTTGATCTTCTGCTCCACCTGCGCAGGCGTGACGTCGCCGACGACAATGAGTGTCGAGTTGTTGGGCCGGAAGTTCACGCCGTAGTACGACCGCAGATCACCGACGGAGAGCGATGTCACAGATGCTTCGGTACCGAGCGACGGAGCTCCGT
>JACCRL010000005.1 GCA_013813605.1 Gemmatimonadaceae bacterium | reverse complement strand
GCGAAGCTGCGCGTACCCAGGCCCCCAAAGCGACCGACCGTACTCCCGGCATGTTCTCCGACAGTACGGTCAGTCCGTTCGGGAGAACGGTGCGGCGCAGCTCGATATCAGCCAACGGCGCGGCGAGGCTCACTCGCGCGAGCGCCCGCCTCCACTGCCTCCGCGCGACGCGCCACTGCGCGGCCGGCGCGGACGATCGCCACGGTCGGGGCGCGGTCCGCGATCGGACTTGTCGCCCTCCTCTCCGCCGTCGGCCTGAGCGGCAACCGGCTCGCCACTGGGTGCGCCTTCGGACGATGAGCTGGACGAGGGCCTTCCCTCTCCACTGCCGCCGTTTCCGCCACCACTGCCGCCGCCCGACTGCTCGCCTTCCGGCTTCGGGGTGAGCGCCTTCATGGAGAGGCGAAGCCTGCCGCGCTCATCGCGCTCGAGCAGCTTGACCTTCACGCGGTCGCCCTTCTTGACCACGTCCTCGGTCTTCTCCGTGCGGCCGTGCTTGAGCTCGGAGATGTGAACGAGTCCTTCCGTTCCCGGCATGATCTCGACGAACGCGCCGAACGCAGTCGTGCTCTTGACCATGCCCTCGTACGTGTCGCCGATGATCGGCTCGGCGGTCAGCGCCTGAATCATCTGGCGCGCCCGCTCCATCGCCTCGCCACCGACTGCTGCGATCGTCACCAGTCCGGTGTCGTCGACCGTCAGCTCGGCGCCCGTTTCGTCCTGGATGCCGCGGATCGTCTTGCCCTTCGGTCCGATCAAGTCGCCGATCTTCTCGGGGTTGATCATCATCGTCACGATGCGCGGCGCGTATGCCGACAGGTCGGCGCGCGGCGCGGAAAGCGACTTACTCATCTCCTTCAGGATGTGCAGGCGTCCTTCCTTTGCCTGCGCCAGCGCTTCCTTCACGATCTTGAGGTCGAGTCCTTCGACCTTGATGTCCATCTGGATGGACGTGATGCCGGTCTCGGTACCCGCGACCTTGAAGTCCATGTCGCCAAGATGATCTTCGGTGCCGAGGATGTCGGTGAGGATCGCGTACTTGGATCCTTCCTTGATCAGGCCCATCGCCACCCCGGCGACTGCCGAGCGGAGCGGGACACCCGCGTCAAACAGCGCGAGCGAGCCGCCGCAGACGGAAGCCATGGACGACGATCCGTTCGACTCGAGGATGTCGGAGACGATGCGGATGGTGTACGGGAACTCTTCGAACGCCGGCAGCACTCCCTGCAGCGCACGCTCGGCGAGATTGCCGTGTCCGATCTCGCGACGGCTGGTGCCACGCATGGGGCGTACTTCGCCGGTGGAGAACGGCGGGAAGTTGTAGTGCAGCATGAACGACTTCGTTGTCTCGCCGGCATCGTCGATGCTGTCGAGGCGCTGGACATCGTTGGCGGTGCCGAGCGTGATCGCGACCAGTGCCTGCGTCTGGCCGCGGGTGAAGAGCGCCGAGCCGTGCGCGCGCGGCAGCACCTTGGTGTCGATGGTGATGTCGCGCACTTCGTTCGTTGCGCGTCCGTCAACGCGCTTGCCGCTGTCGAGAACCTGGGCGCGAAGCACGTTGTACTCGACGTCGCCGACAAGGGTGTTGAGGTCCTTGGCGTTGTCGGGGAATTCAGTGAGCAGCTGTGCCTCCGCTTCCTTCTTCACCAGCTCGACGGAGTGGATGCGGGTGTGCTTGTCCTTCTGGTTGATGGCGTCGGTGATGCGGCCCTTGGCAAGCGCGTCAACGCGCGCCTTGAGTGGGGCGGCGGTCTCCGCCTTCTTCCACTGCATCTTCGTTTCGCGCTTCTCGCCCAGCATCTCTTCCTGGATTGCGATCAGCTCCTTGATGCCGCGGTGACCGACGGTCAGCGCCTCGAGGACATCGGCTTCCGAAACTTCGAGCGCGCCGCCCTCGACCATCATGATCGAGTCCTTGGAAGCGGCGAGGACGATGTCCATGTCGCTGTAGGGCAGCTGCTGGAACGTCGGGTTCAGGATCCACTTCTCCTGGACGCGTCCGACGCGGACGCCGGCGATCGGATTAGCGAAGGGGATCTTGGAGGCGTTCAACGCGAACGAGGCGGCAAGAAGCGCCATGACGTCGGCGTCGTTCTCCTGGTCGGCGGAGATGACGTAGATGAACACCTGGACTTCGTTCTTGAATCCTTCCGGGAAGAGCGGCCTGATCGAGCGGTCGATGATTCGCGCCTTCAGGATCTCTGGATCGGAGGGACGGCCTTCGCGCTTGATGAAGCCGCCCGGAATCTTGCCCGCTGCGTACGCCTTGTCCTTGTACTCGACGAGGAGGGGGAAGAACGGGAGGGGGCTTTCCTTGTCGCTGACGGTGATGGCGGCGAGGACCATCGTGTCGCCGTACTGCACGAGCGCTGAGCCCGCTGCCTGCTTCGCCATGCGGCCGGTCTCGATGACCAGCTTTCTACCGGCGAAATCTCTTTCGATGCGTTGCATGATTTTCGGTGGTTTGCTCTGATTGACACACAAAACCGCGCGGACAGCGTCGTGCGCCCGCGCGGTGGATTCAGGAAGCTGAGTTAGTAGCGGAGTCCAAGATCGGCGATGATCTTTCGATAGCCTTCCACGTTCGTCCGTCTCAGATAATCGAGGAGGCGGCGGCGCCTGCCGACCATCTTGAGCAGCCCGCGGCGGCTGTGGTGGTCCTTCGCGTGTGCGCGGAAGTGGCCGGTGAGGTAGTTGATCCGCTCTGTCAGAAGTGCGACCTGGACTTCAGTTGAGCCGCTGTCGCTTTCGTGGGTGCGGTACTTCTGGACGGTGGGTGCTTTTTCGAATGCCATGGATTTTTGCTTGCTTGCCTGAAATCGCTGTAAGCCGTGGAATATAGGCGACTTACGGGCTCATGTAAAGGCGGCGGACTAACCGCGCGAGTCCGAACTCCTCAGTTAGTCCGCAGTTCGCAACGTCAGTTCCTCGCAACTTCAAACGCGGTGAGCTTGACCCTCCACAGAAAAGGAGTTACTTTATACGACGAAGTACTTTACCCCCACAAGGAACCGGGTGGAACTGAACATCAAGGCCGTCTCCAAGACCTACCCAAACGGCGTCCAGGCGCTGAAGGATGTCACACTCACAATTCCAGCGGGGATGTACGGCCTGCTCGGCCC
>JACCRL010000442.1 GCA_013813605.1 Gemmatimonadaceae bacterium | reverse complement strand
TTCCGTACGCCGTCGATCCAGCCGAAGCAAAGCGCTTCGTCGAGGGCATCGGCGTAAGTCATTCCCTTGTCGCGTGCGTGCACCTTGAACAGGCGCACGAGCAGCTCGGTCTCCGAGGAATGGTGACGTGCAAGCCACTCCCGAAAATCCCGGCCCTCCCTGAAAGACTTCCCCTGCGTGCCGGATTTCATTTCTGCTCGAAGGAAAGCTCAAGCGCTTCTCCAGACGACAGTGCGTCCCACCGTTGAAAAAGCGCGCCTCTCGCTTGCCTCACGCGCGCGACGTCGGAGTCGTCGAAGGTGGGTGCGCCGATGCCGTGCTGCACACAGTAGCTTCGCACGACTTCGTTGAGGTCGGCGGCAGTCCCGAGCTCCCCGCTGGCCCGCTCGCGATCGAAAAAGCTGACGATCATCTCGGAGACGTTCGCCGCGAGCGGAAGCGGTCCGCGTGGCCATGGAGTACCGAAATCGGTGAGGTCCCAGCCACAAGCAACCAAGGGAAAAAATCCGCTCTCGAGCCCGAGCGCGTTCTCTACCGCGTAGTGAGTGAGGTCGTGACGCGGGAAGAATGCTGCCTGACTACCCTGTTGCCGCTGCCAGGTGGTCGTGCCGTCCGCGCGCGTGCAGCTGAGGGATGTCCTTCCATCCGCGCTTTTCTTGATCCGGATTTGCAGCGGCGTCGCCACTAGTGCATTCCGGCCCGGTGATCGGTGCGCTGGAAGGCAAGGAACTCGTGGACGGCCTTCAACGCCGCCGCGCTCCGCGCCGTGACGCGCACCTCTCCGCCGTTCGGCAGCTCGCGCGGGTCGTAAGTGATTTCTGCTCGCAGGCGGTGCATTTCTGCCGTGCCGGGCACGTCATTCATCGCGTGCACCGCGCCGGGAATGGCGAAGTCGCCCCTGCCGAATGACGCAGCTATCTCCTTCATGTGCGCCCTGATCGTCGCGACCGCCTTCGCCTCCGCCCTGAAGGCTGAGTCGCTCGCGCTATCATTCGGATTGGTCCGCCGAAGCACGATGCGCCCCCCATCTGGCAGGGGCTCGAATACGTGCGCGGATGTGTACTGGTCAACACCCATGGCCGCCTTGCCGCGTTCCTGCAGCGCCGAAAACGCGGTATCCGTCGTGACCTTGACTACCTCTCCCGCGTAGTTGGGATCGCGCCGGGGCGAGTCGCAGCCAATCAGAAGCGCCAGGAGAAGCGGCCGAGTCAGCCGGGACCGTCGGCGCAGATCGCTTTCATGCACTCGGTTTTGCCTCGCTTCCACGTGCGTCCGCCAGCTTGCGCGCGATCGCCCTGTAGAACGCCGCGTCAGCGTTTTTCTTCTGTTCGTCGAGCGACAGCGCCGCCAGCTCGAGCGCGTAGAGGATGTTGCCGAGATAGAGCTGGGCGAGACCTGCTACAGATTCAGGGCGCTCATCCATGAGCGGGAGCGGGCGGGATCGGGGTTACTTCCCGGTCAGTGCCCGTCGACTCGGCCGCGAGCACCCTCACTACCACCGCCGTGATGTTGTCGTTGCCGCCATTGTTGTTCGCCTCGGCGATGAGCGCGTCAACGATGCGGGCGGGGGTCGCGCGCGACATCAACAGCTGCTCGATGCGCTTGTCCTCCACCATCCCGGTGAGGCCGTCACTGGCGAGAAGGAAGGCGTCGCCGACGCGCGCCTCGCCATCGAACACGTCCGGCTCGATCTCGTCCGCCATGCCGATGCAGCGAGTAATGACGTTGCTCTGCGGGTGACGGCGGGCCTGCTCGGCGGTGATGAGCCCCGCGTCCACCTGCTCCTGCACCAGGGAGTGATCCCGCGTCAGCTGCTCCATGCGCCCCTCGCGGACGAGATAGATGCGCGAGTCACCGACGTGGCCGACGATGAACCTGGTATCCGAGAGAAGGAGTGCGGAAACCGTGCTGCCCATGCCAAGCTTGTCGCGCTCGGTGCGTGTGCGCTCGTAAACGGCGCGGTTGGCATCCCTGAGCGCATCCCCGACCCGTGACTGCGCATCGCCGCTGTCGAGCGCGTTCAGCTCGGCGAGCCCGCGCGAGACAACCTCGACGCTCATCTCGCTCGCCACCTCGCCGGCGGCGTGGCCCCCCATTCCATCGGCGACGATGAACAGCCCGCGATAGGAGTTCGCGGACGCGTGCAGGGTGTCCTCGTTGCCTTTCCGGATTCGGCCGACATCGGTGCGGGCCGCGACAGCGAGGTGCACTAAATGAGACTCATTGAGAGCATGAGGCCTCAAACTACCGGCCGCCTTATACAGCGGCAAGCGTCACCCGGCCTGCCTGAGGAGCGGCTCGGAGTCGCCCGCCTGCAACCGCCAGAGCGTGTCGTACAGTCCGCCCCGCTCCACCAGCGCTGCGTGCCTGCCGCGCTCCACCACCTCACCGTGGTGCAGCACGAGGATCTCATCGGCGGCCGCGATCGTGCTCAGCCGGTGCGCTACGGCAATCGTCGTCCGACCGGCAACAAGAACGCCGAGCGCTGTCTGTATCTCCGCCTCGATGTGGCTGTCCACGGCGCTGGTGGCCTCGTCGAGCAGGAGCAGCGGCGCGTCCGCCGCCACCGCCCGGGCGAACGAGAGCAGCTGGCGCTCACCGACGCTGATAGATGCTCCGCGTTCACCCAGCACCTGCCCGTAGCCGCGCGGGAAGCTCCTGATGATGCGGTCGGCACCGACCTTCGCCGCGGCGGCGGCGACATCGTCATCGCTGAGCGGATTCGAGAGCCTGATGTTCGTCGCCACGTCGCCGGCGAAGAGGAAAATGTCCTGCTGCACGTAGCCGATCAGCCCACGCAGCTCGGCGAGCGGCATCGTCCTGATGTCAGCTCCATTGATCAGGATGCGGCCGCGCTGAGGATCGTAGAACCGCATCAGAAGATTCACGATTGTCGTCTTGCCGGCACCGGTGTGTCCGACGAGAGCCACCGTCTGGCCGGGACGCGCTGTGAAGCTAACTCCCCTGAGCACCCATTCCTTCGCCGCGCCCCCCTCACCATCGCCCTGATTCTTTGCGAGGTGCGCGAGATCGTACGCGAACCAGACATCCTCGAACTTCACTTCCACGCCCCCGGTCCGCGGTGGGGCGTTACCGCGCGCGGCAACGTCCGGAACGCTCGGCACCGTGTCGAGCAGGGCGAAGATCCGCTCCGAGCTCGCCATCGCCGTCTGGAGGATGTTGTACTTCTCCGACAGGTCCTGGAGCGGCTGGAAGAAGCGGCGCACGAGCTGGAGGAATGCGGCGACGGTACCCACGCTCAGCGTTCCGACGCCCACCCGCGATGCTCCGGCAACGATGAGGACCGCCAGCGCGACCGAGGTGAGAAGCTCGATCGCGGGAAAGTAGATCGCATAGACGGTAATGGATTTCAGCTGCGCGTCGAGATGGCTCTTGTTCAGATCCCTGAAACGCGCCGACTCGCGTTCCTGTTGCCCAAACAGCTGCACGATCTTCATTCCGGTGAGGCGCTCCTGCAGGAAAGAATTGATGCGGGCGAGGCGGATGCGAAGCTCGCGATAGGTCTCGCGCACCCATCGGCGAAAGAGGCCCGAGACGAGGGCGACGAAGGGAATGACGGCAAAGGATGCGAGCGCGAGCTTCCAGTCCATGAGCAGCATCGCGACGCTGATCGCCAGCAGGGTGAAGAGATCGCCAAGACCCGCAACGACGCCCGCGGTGAAGAGCTCGTTCAGCGTTTCGACGTCGGACGTCACGCGCGTGATGAGCCTGCCGGCCGGGTTGCGGTCGAAGAAAGTGACCGAGAGCCGCTGGAGGTGAACGAAGATCTCCATGCGCAGGTCGCGCATTACTTTCTGCCCGAGCAGGCTCGTTAGCCACGTGTGCCACCAGGTGGCGACGAACTCGACGACGAGAGTCAGCAGGAAGAGAATAGTCGCGATCCAGACGATGCTCAGGTCTTTCGCTGGAAGGCCGACATCGATGACGCGGCGCGTGAGCAGAGGGCCGACCACCTGCAGCCCGCCCTCCAGACAGAGAAGCGCGAAGGCCCCCGCGAGGAGCACCCGGTATGGTCTCGTATAGGCCAGCAGCCGCCGCATCAGCCTGCCGTCGTAGGCCTTGCCGAGCGTATCGTCTTCGCCTTGCTGGGTTGCGGGAGCGGTCATTCAGAAGTATGCTAGCCGGGTCTCAGGTGGCGCGCTAATTACTGCGTACCGCATGGTACGCAGGTTGCACCTGTGGCGGACACCGATGTCCTGCTCTGTCGGCTGACGTAAACCATTCTGGAGGAAAGATGGGAATACTCGCATGGGTCGTCCTTGGTCTCATCGCCGGCGCGATTGCCAAGGCCATCATGCCGGGGAACGATCCCGGCGGCATCGTAGTCACCATGATCATCGGAATCATCGGTGCTTTCATTGGTGGCTTTCTCGGAAACATGATCACCGGCTCGGGGCTTAACGGCTTCTCGCTGTGGAGCATCGTGCTCGCAGTAGTCGGCGCGCTCGTGCTGCTCTGGATCTACCGCATGGCGACCAAGGGCCGCGCCACCACGCGCGTCCCGTAACAGCCTAAGGGCAGGAAAAGGGTTTGCCGCTCTGGCTCTATTGGGTACTGCTGGGTCTCGTAGCAGGGACTCTCGCAAAATTTCTGGTGCCAGGGCGGGACCCGTCCGGCTGCATCGTAACGATCGTACTCGGCATCGTCGGCGCGTTCATCGGCGGCTGGATCGGCACGAGGCTCGGATGGGGACGGGTAGCGGCGGGCAGCTTTGATTTCCGCTCCATCGCAATTGCCACAGCCGGCGCAATTATTCTCCTCCTCGTCGGCCGGGCGCTCCGAAAAGGAAGGTAGGCCGGTTCGGCTGATTTTCGGTGTCCCGTGTAGATTTCCGGGGTGAAAGAAAGCATCATCGTCCGCGGCGCCAGGCAGCACAACCTCAAGGGATTCGACCTCGAGATACCGCGGCGCGCCGTCACCGTCGTGACCGGTCCCTCCGGGTCAGGAAAATCGTCGCTGGCGTTCGACACGATCTACGCTGAGGGGCAGCGCCGCTACGTCGAGTCACTCTCAGCCTATGCGCGCCAGTTTCTCGAGCGGATGGAGAAGCCCGACGTGGATTCGGTCGAGGGACTCTCTCCCGCCGTCGCGATCGAGCAAAAGAATCCCACCCGGACATCGCGCTCCACCGTGGGCACCGCAACCGAGATCTACGATTATCTGCGGCTGCTGTGGGCAAGGGTCGGCCACACGTTCTGCCCGAAGTGCGGGCGGGAGATAAAGCCCGACACTGTTCAGTCGGTCACCGATGTGGTGCTCGCGCTCCCGTTGGGAACCAGGTTCCACGTAACGTTTCCGCTGCGCCTGTCGAGCAAGGTCACCCACGACGTGGTGGTGGAGAACCTTCGCGCGCAGGGGTTTCTCCGTATCGCGCTCGGTGGATTGGTGCACCACCTCGAGGATCTCACCGGCGCGAAAACCGACATCACACGCGCGAAAGACCTTCTCGTCGTAGTGGACCGTCTCGCCGTCTCGCCCGAGTCTGCGGGGAGACTGAGCGACGCCGTCGGCACATCGTTCGCGGAGGGCGAGGGTGACTGTGTAATTCTCCTCGCCGAGCCCGCCGTCTCGCCGATCGATGGGCGGACGGTCAGCCGGCTGCGATTCACCGAGCGGTTCGAGTGCGGCAACGACGGCACGATCGCTCCCACTCCTTCGCCGCAGCTCTTCTCCTTCAACAATCCTCGTGGCGCATGCGAGCAGTGCAACGGATTCGGCGCGATACTGGAGTATGACGAGGCGCTGATCGTGCCGCACCCGTCGCGGTCGCTGATCGACGGCGCGATCGATCCGTGGACCAAGCCGCGATACGACAACAAGCGGCGCGCGCTGTCTGACTTTGCAAAGCGCGAGCGCATACCGCTCGACCGGGCGTGGGAGAAGCTCCCGGCGGAGCAGCGCCAGCTGCTGTTACACGGCAAGACGCGCGGGTACAAGGGAATCTTCCCCTTCCTGCGCGACCTCGAGGAAAAGCGGTACAAGCAGTACATCCGCGTTTTCCTGCGCCAGTACCAGACGGCGCAGGAATGTCCAACCTGTCACGGCACGAAGCTCAAGCCGGAGTCACTCGACGTGCGCGTTGGCGGCCTGAGCATCGCCCAGGTCGCGGACCTCGCGGTCGACCGGCTCGCGGTATGGCTCGGCGAGCTGTCGCTGTCGGAGTATGAGCGCGGCATCGCGACGATGGTTCTCAAGGAGGCGCGCGACCGGGTCACGTTTCTCCGCGACGTCGGGCTCGGATACCTGTCGATGAATCGCGCCACGCGCACGCTCTCAGGCGGCGAGGCGCAGCGGATCGGACTCGCGAATTCCCTTGGGTCGCAGCTGGTGGATACGCTCTACGTGCTCGACGAGCCCTCGATCGGATTGCACTCGCGCGACATGGACAGGCTGCTCAAGCTGCTGCAGCGACTGCGCGACGCCGGCAACACGGTGCTTGTCGTCGAGCACGATCTCGCCGCGATCGAGGCCGCCGACTACATGGTGGAGCTGGGACCCGGCAGTGGCGAGGCGGGAGGCGAGATAGTGTTCGCGGGTCCGATGTCGCGTGTGAGCGAGAGTCCGCTCACCGGGCAGTACGTTACTGGCGCCCGCACTATACCGCTGCCCGAAGCGCGGAGACGGCTCGGTCCGCGCTGGATCACCCTCAACGGCGCGCGCGAGCACAATCTTCAGGATGTGGACATCCGCGTGCCGATAGGCGCGCTCACCGTCGTCACCGGCGTGTCCGGCTCAGGCAAGAGCACGCTCGTTCACGACGTGCTCTACCGCGCGCTCGAGACGAAGCTGGTTGGCGAGCATTCCGCCAAGATCCACCTCGGAGAAAAGGTCGGCGATTACTCGACGCTGACCGGATTCGACGCGCTCGACGGCGTCGTGCTCATCGATCAGAGCCCGATTGGCAAGTCGCCGCGCTCCAACCCGGTGACGTACGTGAAGGCGTTCGACGACATCCGGTCCATTTTCGCGGACACGCCGCTTGCGCGCCAACGCAAGTACACCCCGGGCACGTTCAGCTTCAACGTCGTTGGCGGCCGGTGCGAGGCGTGCGAGGGCGCGGGCGCGCTCGAGGTGGAGATGGTTTTCATGGCTGACGTCTACGTCCCGTGCGACGACTGCGGCGGGAAGAGGTTCAAGCCGGAAGTGCTCGACGTGACAGTGCGCGGCAAGAGCATCCACCAGGTGCTCAACCTCACCGTCGACCAGGCCATCCGCTTCTTCCCGCGCGAGGAGAAGCTTGGCCAGGCACTGTGGCAGCTGCAGCAGGTCGGGCTGGGCTACCTGCGGCTCGGGCAGCCCGCGACGACGCTGTCGGGCGGCGAGGCGCAGCGCATCAAGGTCGCGCGCGAGCTGGCGCTGGCGGGGAAGAAAACGGGGAAGAAGCTGTACGTGATGGACGAGCCGACGACAGGTTTGCATCTCGAGGACATCAGGAAGCTCGCCAAGGTGTTCGACCGGCTGCTCGAGCAGGGACACACGCTCGTGCTCATCGAGCACAACCTCGATGTGATCAAGCTCGCCGACTGGGTGATAGATCTCGGACCGGAGGGTGGAATCGGCGGCGGGCTCGTTGTCGCGATGGGACGGCCTGAAGAAATTGTGCTCGCCGAGGATTCGCACACCGGGTGCTGGCTGGCGCCGCTGCTCGAGAGAAAGGTCGCGCCACCGGCGCCGCGCGTGCTGAGCATGGTGGGCGAGCCGTCGCCCTTCCCCGCTCAGTTGGC
>JACCRL010000432.1 GCA_013813605.1 Gemmatimonadaceae bacterium | reverse complement strand
CTCCTATTCTCCGAAGGCGCGCGAGGCTCCCGCTATCGCCATGCTCCGCGGCAAGGATCCGCTGTCGATCGCTGAGCGCGCCGAGGAGTCGGATCCGGTGTGGACCCTGGAGCAGATGCTCTCCTCGCCGACGATCGCCAGCAAGGCGTGGGCGCACCGCCAGTACGACTCCACCGTCCGCACGAGCACCGTCATCGGGCCCGGCGAGGGCGACGCCGCAGTCATTCGCGTGCGGGGAACGCGCAAGGCACTCGCGCTCAAGACGGATTGCAATGGACGCTATGTGTATCTCGATCCGCGCATGGGCGGACGCATCGCCGTCGCGGAAGCAGCGCGCAACGTCGCCTGCACGGGCGCGCGGCCAATGGCGATCACCAACTGCCTCAACTTTGGCAATCCGACGCGGCCCGAGGTGTTCTACCAGCTGAAGGAAGCGGTGGCGGGAATGGGCGAAGCCTGCCGCGCGCTGGAGACTCCGGTCACCGGTGGAAACGTTTCGCTATATAACGAGAATCCTTCGGGCGCCGTTTACCCAACTCCGGTGATCGGAATGGTGGGTCTGATCGAGGACATCGACCATGTGACGCGCTCCGTATTCAGCAACGACGGCGATGCGATACTCCTGCTCGGCGACACCCTCGCCGAGCTCGGCGGCAGTGAGTACCTGTCGCGCATCCACGGAACCGTCCTCGGCGCTCCCCCCCAATGCGACCCCGCCCGCGAGCGCCGGCTGATCGACACGCTACTCGATGCGATCAAGGCCGGGTACGTCGCATCGGCGCACGACTGCAGCGATGGCGGACTCGCGGTGTGCATCGCTGAATCCTGCGTTGGAAACAGAGACGACCTGTACGGCGCGTCCATTGACCTTACTGCGCTCGGTGACCTTCCCGCGCGCGCTCTCCTCTATAGCGAGAGCCAGGCACGCATTCTCATCTCTACTACGGCGCCAGACGCCGTAGCGGCGGCGGCGAAGAGCGCTGGTGTTCCCTGCCGCCGCATCGGAACGGTGAAGCGAGCCACGAAGGTGATCGAGTTCAAGCTTCGCAGCCGGCAGTTCTCCGCGCCGCTCGCCCGGCTTGCCGCCGCCTATCACGACGCCATTCCGAATATCATGGCGCGAACGCCCGAGCACGCCGCGACTGACCTTCAAACAGCGGGTGCTGCCTGATGTGCGGAATCTTTGGCATCTATGGTCACGAGCACGCCGCCGAGATCTCGCACCTCGGACTTTACTCTCTCCAGCACCGCGGCCAGGAGTCGTCCGGCATCGTTGCCGTCGACAGGCAGAAGGGCGCGAGAGCGCTGAAGGGAATGGGGCTCGTATCGGAAGGGTTCGGCGCTCCAGACCTGAGCGGTCTCGGCGGAGACATTGCGATCGGGCACACGAGGTACAGCACCGCCGGGTCGTCCACGATCGAGAACGCACAGCCCGTTCTCGCCCGCTTCCGTGACGGACACATCGGGCTGGCGCACAACGGCAACCTTATCAATGCAACCGAGCTAAGGCATGAGCTCGAGGACGCGGGCTCGATCTTTACATCGACGATGGATTCGGAGGTTCTCGTCCACCGGCTTGCCCGCTCCTCCGCAACCAGGCCCGAGGACAGGCTCGCCGACGCGTTGCGTGGCGTGGAAGGCGCCTACTGTCTCGTGGTGCTCGTCGGCGACACGCTGCTCGCGGCCCGCGATCCGCGCGGATGGCGTCCACTGGTGATGGGAAAGCTCGGTGACGCGACGCTTTTCGCGTCGGAGAGCTGCGCGCTCGACCTGCTCGGCGCCACGCTCATCCGCGAGGTGGAACGCGGTGAGATCATCGCTGTCGACCGCGACGGAATCCGCTCGAGCTTCCCTCTCGACGCCCACGAATCCCGCAAGTGCGTGTTCGAGTACGTGTACTTCTCGCGGCCCGACAGCACCGTGTTCGGCGGATCCGTCGATCGCGCACGGCGGGAGCTCGGCCGACGGCTGGCGCGTGATTTTCCCGCGCCGGGAGCGGACTTCGTTTTCAGTGTTCCCGATTCGTCCAACTCCGCGGCGCTGGGCTTCGCCGAGGAGTCGGGAATTCCGCTGGAGCTGGCGCTCATCCGCAATCACTACGTCGGCCGCACCTTTCTCCAGCCGACGCAGGCGGGACGCGATGCAAAGGTGAAGGTGAAGTACAACGCGGTAAAAGAGGTTCTGCGCGGCAAAAGTGTCGTAATGGTCGACGACTCCATCGTCCGGGGCACAACCACCCGCGGGTTGGTAAGCATGGTCCGGAACGCCGGGGCGCGAGAGGTGCATCTGCGGGTTGGCTCGTCCCCCATCACCGGACCCTGCTATTACGGCATCGACACACCCACCCGCGAAGAGCTCATCGGCGCGAACATGACGATCCCGGAGATCAGCGCCGAGCTCGGCGCCGACTCACTCGGGTATCTCACACTGGAGGGAATGCTGGAATCAGTCCCCGGAGGGCCGGGCGGCTTCTGCCACGCGTGCTTCTCCGGCGACTATCCGACCCCGCCGCCCGCCGATCCTGAAAAGCTTCGCTTCGGCTGCGGGTGCTGAGCGCATGACGCAGTCGGTTTTCTTCTTCGGCAACGGATCTGCCGAGGGAACGCGCGAGATGAAAGCCGTCCTTGGCGGAAAGGGCGCGAACCTCGCCGAGATGACGAACCTGGGCGTTCCGGTGCCGGCGGGGTTCACCATCTCCTGCCACGAGTGCGTCGAGTATCTCAAGTCGGGTAAGTATTCCGACCGGCTTCGCGCGCAGGTGGAAGGAAACATTGCGCGGCTGGAGGAAGTAACGGGCAAGAAGCTTGGCGATCCAAAAAACCCGCTGCTTGTATCTGTGCGGTCGGGGGCTGCCGTTTCGATGCCGGGAATGATGGAGACGATCCTCAATCTCGGACTCAATGACCGGGCCGTCGTCGGCCTTGCCACGCAGAGCAGAAATCCGCGCTTCGCTTACGATTCCTACCGCCGATTCATCCAGATGTACTCCGATGTCGTGCTCGGCGTCTCCATTCACGACTTCGAGCACCTGCTGAAGGCGAAACGGATGACCGCCGGTGTCGCCTCCGACAGCGAGCTCAATGAGGAGACGTTGCGCAACCTCGTCGAGGAGTACCGCGCTTTGGTAAGGAACCGGACGGGCGAGGACTTCCCGCGCGATCCGGTCGTGCAGCTGTGGGGCGCCATCGAAGCAGTATGGAAATCCTGGACGCTCAAAAAGGCGAAGGATTACCGGAAAGTGAACTCGATACCCGAGGACCTGGGTACCGGCGTCAACATCGTGTCGATGGTGTTCGGCAACCTCGGCGACGATTCCGGAACCGGCGTCGCGTTTACGCGGAATCCATCCACGGGCGAGAAGAAGTTCTACGGCGAATTTCTCGTCAACGCCCAGGGTGAAGATGTGGTCGCCGGTATCAGGACCCCGCTCGACATCGAAGAGATGGCGCACCGCCTGCCTGAGGCGTACACCGAGCTGCTTGGCACCCAGGAGCGGCTCGAGAGCCACTACGCCGACATGCAGGACCTGGAGTTCACCGTCGAGCGCGGCAAGCTGTACCTGCTGCAGACTCGTAGCGGCAAGCGCACGGCGGCCGCGGCTGTCCGCATCGCGAGAGACATGGTCGGCGAGGGACTGATCGGAAAGGACGACGCGGTGCGACGTGTGCCGGCGCAGGATCTCGACCAGCTGCTTCATCCGATCATCGATCCATCCATCCGCGCGACGCCGCTTTGCAAGGGACTTCCCGCAAGCCCGGGCGCCGCGAGCGGCATCGCGGTCTTCGACCCCGATACAGCGGAGCAACGTTCGATGGCGGGCGAGAACGTGATCCTCGTCCGGGACGAAACGACTCCTGAGGATTTCCACGGCATCGTCGCTGCGCGCGCCGTTCTCACCGCGCGCGGCGGAATGACGAGTCACGCCGCTGTCGTTGCACGGGGGATGGGCAAGTGTGCGATCGTCGGCTGCAAGGAGATCGAAGTGAATCTCGAGCAGCGCTATTTCTCGGTTGACGGCACCGACGTCGCCGAAGGCGACTGGCTCACCCTCGACGGCGCCACCGGGAGGGTGTTCGTCGGAGATCTCTCGACAATTCCGAGCGAAGTGGTCCAAGTGACCAACGGAACCCTCGCCGCGTCGAGCGCGCCTCTTTACCAGGCGTATGCGGAGCTGCTCGGCTGGGCCGATGAGGCGCGTACGCTCAAGGTACGCGCAAACGCGGACACGCCCCGCGATGCCCGCGCCGCGCGCAGCTTTGGCGCGGAGGGCATCGGCCTCTGCCGCACCGAGCACATGTTCTTCGAGGGCGACCGCATTACCGCAATGCGCGAGATGATCGTCGCGCGCGAGGAAGGCGGCCGGCGCCGGGCGCTCAACAAGCTGCTGCCGATGCAACGGTCTGACTTCGAGGGAATCTTCGAGGCGATGGACGGATTGCCTGTCACGATCCGCCTGCTCGATCCGCCGCTGCACGAGTTTCTTCCGCACGGCGGCGAGGAGAGCAAGCTCCTCGCGCGCACGCTCGGCATTCCCCGCGCCGACCTCAACCGGGTCATCGAGTCGCTGCGCGAAACCAATCCAATGCTCGGCCACCGCGGCTGCCGGCTCGGCATCACGTATCCGGAGATAACGGAGATGCAGGGCCGCGCCATCTTCGAGGCGGCAGTGCGTGCGATGAGGCGCGGCATCAACGTCAAGCCGGAGATCATGATACCGCTCGTCTCGACACCGAAGGAGTTCGATCACCAGCGGGCAATACTCGAGGACGTTGCCGAGCGCGTCCTGGGAGGCATGGGCGAGCGCCTGCCTTATCTGATCGGGACGATGATCGAGCTCCCCCGCGCCGCGCTCGCCGCGGCATCGATCGCCGAGACGGCCGAGTTCTTTTCCTTCGGCACGAACGACCTGACGCAGACGACCTATGGGCTCAGCCGCGATGACGCCGGCCGATTCCTCCCATCTTATATAGATCGTGGTATTTTCTCCGACGATCCCTTTCAGGTTCTTGACACCGAAGGGGTGGGTCGACTCGTAAGGATGGCGGTGGAGGATGGGCGGAAGGTTCGCCCGAAGATCAAGCTGGGAATCTGCGGCGAGCACGGTGGGGAGCCGCGCTCGATTGCATTCTGTCACTCACTTGGGCTCGACTATGTCTCTTGTTCGCCGTACCGGGTACCGATCGCGCGCCTAGCCGCTGCCCATGCTGCTCTTAACGCGTAAGTCGAGTCTCGCCCGCCGGGTGGATCTGCTGCCCGCGCCATCACTGCCGATGGCGCACGTGCAACATCCAAAGCCGCTGCGCATCGCGCTGGTGACGGAGTACTACTACCCTCACCTTGGCGGCGTCTGCGAGCACGTGCACTTCTTTGCCCGCGAGGCGCGACGGCACGGACACCGGGTCGACATCATCACCTCGAACATCGAGGGCGCCCGCGAAGAGCCGCACGTCATCCGTATCGGCCAGAGCCACCCCGTGTATGCGAACGGCTCGCAGGCGCGCGTCACCGTTGGGTGGAACCTGCGCAAGGACCTGCGCCACGCTCTCAAGGCGGGCCGCTATGACATCGTGCACGTTCACTCGCCGTTGAGCCCGGTCTTGCCGGTGATGGCGATCGAGGAAGCTGAATGCCCGGTGGTGGGAACGTTTCACACGTACTTCGAGCGGTCCCTTGGCTACGCCGTTGGCAAGCGGTATTTCCAGAAGCGTCTCGATACGCTCCAGGCGGCGATCGCTGTGTCGCACTCGACGACGGTTGCGCTGAACAGGTACTTCGAGGCCAACTGGACGATCGTTCCGAACGGCATCGACACCGATGTATTCAACCCGCACGTCCCCCGCCCCCCGGCCGTGCGCACCGATGTTCCGGTCATTCTTTTCCTGGGACGCTTCGATCCCCGCAACGGCCTGACGACGCTGATCGAATCGTTCCAGAAGGTTCGCGGTCGCCGCCGCCAGGCTCAGCTCGTCGTCGTCGGCGACGGTCCGCTGCGCAATCACTACTATCGCGCCGCGGGCGGGGACCCCGACATCACTTTTGTCGGGTCGGTACTGGACGGCCGGCCAGGATACTACGCGCACAGCGCCATCTATGCGTGCCCGACGACGAAGGCATCATTCGGAATAACGCTGCTCGAGTCGATGGCGTGCGAGACGCCGGTCGTGTGTTCCGACATCTACGGCTTCCGCGATGTCGTGAAGCACGAGCGCGAGGCGCTGATGGTGCAGTGCGGAGATCGCGACGCGCTGGCCGATGCGCTGGTGAGGCTGCTCGATGACGAGACGCTGCGCGCCCGCCTCGGCAAGCGCGGACGGCAGGAGGCGCAGAAGTACTCGTGGCCCCGCGTCACCGAAGCGGTACTCGACGTCTACAACGCCGTCCTCGGCCGGAACACGCACGAATGATTCCGCTCGCGCCCATTGGCGGACTCCTGATGCTCGGCGGCGCGGTTCACGGCGCTTTCTATCGCAACAGCAAGTTCTTCGGCCCAACGCTGGGGCGGATATCGAGCGATAAGAAGGTCGTCGCCCTCACGTTCGACGACGGTCCGAACCCGATCGCGACACCGAGAATTCTCGACACGCTTGCCGACAAGGGGGTGCTGGCGACGTTTTTCATTCTGGGTAGCCACGCCGAGCGGTGGCCCGATCTCGTGAGGCGGATCGCGCACGAGGGTCACCAGATCGGCAACCACGGATACTTTCACCGCAAGCTTCACTTTCGCAGCCCGTTCTATGTGAGCCGCGATATCCGTCTCGGCATTCGCGCCATCAAGCGTGCCGGCGGGCCGGCCCCACGCTACTTCCGCGCGCCGCACGGGTTCCGGAGTCCCTGGACGACGCCGATCGCGCGCGCGTATGGAGAGCGCACGGTTGGTTGGTCGCTGGGAGTATGGGATAGCGACAAACCCGGTGTGGGGGAGATCGTGCGACGCACTCTCGAGGGTGTGCGGCCTGGATCCATCGTGCTGCTGCACGACGGCGATGGCTACAACCCTGACGGAGATCGCCTGCAGACGGCGGCCGCGTTGCCGCGAATCATCGACAAGCTGGTTGACCAGGGATACGAGTTCGTAACGCTGCCCTCCGAATGAACGCAGGCATGAAGAAGGGCCTGCGCCTGCTGGTGACGCTGGTAATCGTTGGCTTCCTGGTCATGTTCGCCCGGACCATCAACTGGTCCGAGGCCTGGAGCTCGATGCGAAACGCATCGCTCCCGCTCCTCGCCGCGGCGATCGTGATCAACATCGTATCGATCGGCGTCAAGGGCGTGCGATGGTGGATCTTCCTGCGCGCGGCGGGCATCAAGTCGCTCGGACTGGCGATGCGCGCAACGATGGCGGGCGCCGGACTCAATAACGTGCTGGTCGCCAATGGGGGAGATGCGGCGCGAGTAGTGTTCGTGTCGCGTGCGACGGGAGTGCCCAGCTCCACCGTTCTGGCATCGCTGGCGCTCGAGCGCGTGTTCGACCCGATCGGATTCGTGGTGCTGATGGTGATCGGCGTTCTGGC
>JACCRL010000400.1 GCA_013813605.1 Gemmatimonadaceae bacterium | reverse complement strand
TGTTTTCCATGCACCCTCCTTTAGTGTGATGCGTTTGATCGCACGCACACTAGCACTCCCTTTGGGGCCGACAATAATCCTGAGTCCGCCTCCGAGGTCAGTTTATTCTGGGCCGCGCCGTTACGGTGGATGGGGCAACCATGGCCATTAGAATCGCCGCCGCGAGCGCCAGCAACGCGCCGAATACGAACGCGCTAGTTGCGCCCGTCCTGTCCCAGATGGCGCCGAAGATGAGCGATGCCGGAAGAGCGCCCAGCCCGATCGCAAGATTGTACCACCCGAACGCCGAGCCCCGGCGGGACGCGGGAACGATGTCCGCGACGAGCGCTTTCTCCGTTCCCTCCGTCATCGCGTAGAACAGTCCGTATGCGGCAAAGAGCGCCCACGCGTGCCACGCTTCAGTGGCCATGCCGAAGGCGAGGTACACCGCTGCGTACAGCGTCCATCCGGTGACGATCAGCGGCTTGCGGCCGATTTTATCCGAAAGGTGGCCACCGTAGGTCCCGAGTGAAGCCTTCACCAAATTGAGCAGCATCCAGAGAATGGGCGCCATCGCAATCGGTACGCCGAGCTGGTGGGCGCGCAACAACAGGAAAGCGTCGGTCGAATTGCCGAGCGTAAAGAGAAATATCACGGTGAGATAGGCCCAGAAGCGGCGCGAGAGCCGCGTGTCCAGCTCAGTGCCCGTGCTCAACGCCGCCGCCTTGTCTCCGCTCGCCGTTCGCGGTACGTCGCGCACCACGAGCACAAGGATCACCATCGCCACCAGCGCCGGTATCGCGGCGAGCCAGAACACATTTCGCAACGCGTTCTCATCATGAGCGCTGAGCGGGCCGGTTGCCTCGAAGGATCCCACTCCCTGCCACTGGAGCACCATGAACGCGACCAGCGGCCCGAGCACCGCGCCAGCATTGTCGGCGGCGGCATGGAAGCCGAACGCACGGCCGCGCATTGAAGGCTCGACCGAATCCGCGAGAAGCGCATCCCGCGCTGACGTGCGAATTCCCTTCCCGACACGGTCGCCGAGACGGATGCCCAGTACCTGCGTCGCCGTCTGGGCGAGTGCGATGAAGGGCCTCACCACCGACGCGATCAGGTAGCCGGCAACAACGAACGGCTTCCGTTTCCCGACGCGGTCCGACCACCACCCGCTCGCAACCTTGAGCAGCGCCGCCGTCGATTCCGCCGCACCTTCGATGGCGCCGATGAAACTGGCGTTGGCGCCGAGCACTCCGCTCAGGAATACGGGGAGGAGCGGATAGATCATCTCGGTGGAGGCGTCGGTGAAGAAGCTCACCGCCCCCAATCCGAGGACGTTGCGGCCAAGCTTCGGCCGCTTCGCCTTTGGCGCGGTGGTGCCTGCTACGATGCGCGCACTTCCGAGTGATCTCCCAGCGTCACCTCTCCCTTAACACCGATGAGAATCGTCTCGTCGCCGACGAGAGAGTTGCTGAGCACCGACTTCGAGATCTTTGACTTCTCTCCGACGATCGAGTGGCTGAGCTCCGTATCCTCGAGCGAAGTGCCGTCGCCGATCGAGACGTTCGGACCGATCTTCGACCGCTTGAGCGTCACGCCCTCGCCGATGTAGACCGGATCGATGATCGTGGAATCCCCGGCCGACTTCGGACGCTTCGCGCGTCCGCGCGCGAGCATCGCCTGGTTGGTCTCGATCATCGTCTCGATCTTGCCCGCGTCGTACCATCCCTCGACGTCCACGACCCGGATCTTCGCGCCGTTGTCGATCATGTACTGGAACGCGTCGGTGAGAAAGTATTCACCCTGGTTCTTCGGCTGCGAGAGAACGTACTCGATTCCCTCGAACAGGAGCTTCCAGTTGCGCATGTAGTACAGACCGATGTTGGCGCGCTTGGAGATCGGCGTCTTCGGCTTCTCGATGATCTTCGTCATGTTGCCGTCCTTGTCGGTGACTACCACGCCGAACCGCTGGTAGTCCTCCACCTCTTTTACCCAGATGATGCCGTCCGCATCGACCGTCTTCACTTGCGAGAGATCGGCGTCGAAGATCGTGTCGACGAAGATGATGAGCACGGGCTGGTCGACGTACTCGCGGGCGAGTGCGATCGCGCCCGCGGTGCCATCCTGGACCTTCTGCTCGATGAACACTGACGGCACGTTCAGCTCCGCTCGCGCGAACGCCTCGACCTTTTCCTTCAGGTGCCCCGTGATGTACACCACCTGCTCGACGTTACCAAGCTTCTTGAGCTCGTCGAGCACGTAGGACATCACCGGCTTGCCGGCCACCTTCATCATTGGCTTCGGCGTGAGGTGGGTGTGCGGGCGAAGGCGCGTTCCCTTCCCCGCCAGCGGAATTATCACTTTCATGGCGCGCTCGTCCCCTCTCTTCCGTAT
>JACCRL010000387.1 GCA_013813605.1 Gemmatimonadaceae bacterium | reverse complement strand
GGATATCGCGCCGTCCTCGAGACGATGTCGCAATCCGGTGGAACGAATGGCGACGCGCCGGCGCTGGTGGTCGAGTCCGATCGGATCGTGAAAATGGCGATCGAGGTCCGGGCGATGGGCCCCCAGGTGGAGAAGGCGATCACCGACATGGTCAGCGCGGGCCGCACCGAGAATCTGCTAGACCTCATCGAAAAGGCCCCCGACGCCGCGGCCGCGATGCCGGTCTGGGAGTTTATCGCGAAGCAGGGCATCTTCGATTCCCTGCTCCGGACGGACCGCGTGAACTTCCGCCTCGTCGAGCGTTTCGTGCAGCGCCTCGGGCTCGCCGCGGCGCCGGCATTGGTTGACGCGCTGGTCGCCGCGCCAGGCCGGAAATCACGGGAGTTTTTCTCCGACCTGCTGCAGTCGCTGGGCGCCTCCATCGCTCCGATCGTGGCGGAACGGGTTGCAGACGCTCCGCCGGCAGTGCAACGAATGCTGCTCGCACTAATACGCCGCGTGAAGAACGTGCCGCGCGGATTCTCGCCTCGACCATATGCTCGCCACACCGAGCCTATGGTCAGGCGCGAGGCGGTGAAGCTGATGCTGCGTGACCCGGCGACGCGCGGCGCGGCGCTCATTTCCGCGCTCGACGATCCGGATGACCGCGTCGTATTCCTCGCCCTCGCCGCCGCCCAGGAGAAATGCCCGCCTGAAGCGCTCAATCGCATCAAGCACCGCGTGACGAGAGGAGATCTCGACTCGCAGCTTCGCATCATGGGGATTCGCATCGTTTCCCAGTTTCGGACGCCCGAGAATCTCAAGTGGCTGATCGGCCGCGTGATCAGGCGGTCCGCCGTGCTCCGCAAGCCGATCCTGCGTGCTCCGTCGCCCGAGATGCTGGCTGCGCTTTCCTGCATCGCCGCGGACTGGCGTGGCGACCCTCGCGTTGCGCGCGTTTTCGAGCTCGCCTCCGGGAGCAGGGATCCCGAAGTCAGGGCCAGGCTCGCTCCCGGCCGGCGCATGACGACACTGAACGTGGTGCTCGCCGATGAGTGAGCCGATCCGTTTTCTGGTTTCGTTCGGACAGGCAATCTCGACGATGGCGCTGTACGGCGCAGGGCATCCCGCCCGCGAGCGCGCGCTGGACAGGTCGTACCGGTCGTTGCGCGACCTCCAGCAGTACGATCCCCGGCCAGCGTTTTCCTTTCTTGGCGAAGAAACCGTCTACGGTGACACCGTGCTCCGCGAGCTTGGCGACTGGGAGTGGGGTGGGAGGCTGGCGCAGGCCGGAGTGCAGCGGATGGAGCTCGATCCGGACGTGTCGCGCGAGGCGTACGAGGATTTTCTCGAGCAGATGATGGCGCGGCTGACGCTGGCCTTCATCGATTCCGCGGAGTCGCGTCCAGCGGCCCACTCGGGAATCCGCATCGGGACGCTCGGCATTCGCGGCGACACCCCTGAGCCTCGCGACGAGCCGGCCGCGGAAGTTCCCGTCGCCAGAATTTCGTATTCACTGCTCGACGAAGCGGCGTCCGTCGTTTCGATGCACAACGAGGTACAGGAGCGCGGCAAATTGCCGCTCGCCGAGGCGGAAGCCGTCGTCCGCTCGCTGTCGATGGCAATGCACGGCGATCAGCAGATGATCCTGCCGCTGCTCCAGCTGAGGGAATTCGACGAGTACACCACCACTCACTCGCTGAATGTCTCTGTTCTCACGATGGCGCTCACCGAATACATCGGACTCGGTGCCACCGATGTCCGCACGTTCGGTGTGGCGGGACTTCTTCATGACCTCGGGAAGGTGCGCGTGCCGCCGGAGATCCTGAACAAGGCCGGGAAGCTGACCGACGAGGAGCGCGCGATAATGCAGACGCATCCGGTGGAGGGCGCGAAACTGATCATCGAGAGCGGCCGCGAGCTGGACCTCGCCGCTGCTGTCGCGCACGAGCACCACATCATGATCAACGGCGGTGGCTATCCATCGTTCCATTACCGGCGCGATTGCCATAAGGCGAGCCAGCTGGTGCACGTCTGCGATGTATACGATGCGCTGCGAACCAACCGGCCCTATCGGGCCGCATGGGAATCGGAGCGGATCCTCACCTACATCGAGGAGCGTTCGGGAACGGAGTTCGAGCCCGATGCATCGAGTGCCTTCGTGCGCATGATGCGGGAGAAGGAACAGGGAGTGCGCATCTCGACTCTGTCACCCGGCGAAGAGAAACGCTAGTGTCCCGGATCGCGTCGATCGCATTGGCGTTCGTCGCGTGCGGGATTCCCTGCTTCCTCCCGGCGCAGCCAGTCGGCGTCAGAGCGACCGACGTGTTCATCGTCGCCCATCAGGACGACTGGCAGTTGTTCATGGGAGACGTCGCGTTCAAGGGTGTTCGGCGGGGGAATCGCGCGGTCTTCATTTATCTCACCGCCGGCGACGAAAACCGAGGCTCAGGCTACTGGAAGGCACGCGAGCGAGCGGCACTCGAGTCAACTCGCCTCGCGGCGGCGGCTCCGGCAGACAGCGCCTTCAACTGTGGCCCCGTGACGGTGCTCGCGAATTCCACAGAGCGGTGCTCGATCGCCAACACCGTTTCGTACTTTCTGCGCCTTCCTGACGGCGGGCGGGGCGGATCAGGTTTCGAGCACAACTCCTTTCAGAGTCTTCGAAAGCTTGGCTCCGCACGCATCGCCGGGATTAAGGCGGTGGACGGCACGTCGGTGTTTCGCGACTGGAACGACCTGACATCGACCATTGAGCAGCTGATTCGCCGGGAGCTGGCCGCGGGTACCTCTGTCGCGGTGCACACCAACGACCCTAACGCACTCGTGAACCCGCGCGACCATTCGGACCACCGGATGGCGGGACTTGTCGGAGCCCAGCTGGTAAAAGACCGGGGCTGGGCGTTGATCTACTACGTCGGATACGCGATCGCCGGCCGGCCCGACAACCGTTCCCGCGCTCAAATTGGTCAGAAGACGGCGCTGTTTCTCGTATACGATCGCGAAATGCTTCTTGCTGATCCGGCGTGGGCCACGTATGCGGAGCGCCCGCGATTCTATGCGATGTGCATGCTCCGCACGTATGCGCGCAAAGTACGCGGACGACCGCTGGCGGTCAGCGCGGGAGGCGCACCGTGAAAAGCGTTCCCGCCTCGGACGATGACCGTACGTCGATTCTGCCGCCGTGCGCCGAGGCGATCCGCTCGGCGATGTACAGCCCCAGGCCCAGGTCACCGGACTCCGACCCAGTTGTGGCGCCCGGACCTCGACGACGCTGGAATGGGCTGAAGAGGGTCTCCAGGTTTGCCTCTGGAATGGCCGCCCCATAGCTATGCACCCTCAACACCACGTCCACTTCCTCGCCCGAAGCCGTTAAGCTGATCACTGTCCGGGCGGTCGCATGCGCAACCGCATGGGAGAGCAGGTTCGTAACCATCTGAGCGATCCGTTCAGCATCCCATTTGGCACGAAGATTACCTGCGGGTGTGAACTGAAGCTTGATCGAGGGATTCGCGGCCGCGACCTCCCGCACGACCCGCCGTACCAGGGCGTCCAGATCCATTTCCTCGGGCGTGATTGGAACACCTGCACTGAGGCCACCAGTCGTGAAATCAAGCAGATCCGCGATCATGGTCTCCATCCGCCATGCGCTATTCAGGGTCTGCGTCACGGCGGCGAGATCTGATTCGGGCAACCCTCCGCGGTCAAGCAGGGTCTGCGATCCCTTGATCACGACCCCGAGCGGTGCGCGAAGATCGTGGCCGAGAATGGTCACAAAAACCTCCCTCGAGCGATCGAGGTCCTTCGTAAAGCGCTCGATGGATTCCGCAAGCGCCTGGTCGATCGTCTCGTTGAATCTCATGAGGTCGGCGAGGTCGCTGTCGGCCAGCGTTCCGTTCTCGCTTGTCCAGAGCCGAATGACGCTGGCACGTAATGCCCGGTACTCGGACGCCATTTCACTGACTGTAAATCCGCTTTCGAGCCGGTCGGATCCGTGAACCTCCGCCGCCGTGTCCGACTTTCCTGATACCACCGGCGCCTGACCCTTTGACTTCGCGGCCTGTGCTGCATTGGTCTGGGGCGTGCGCAAGTCGGCAACGATGGTCTTGAGCATCTCCAGCGCGTGATCACGGAGAGCATCCACGTTCATCGACCTGCCGGCCGTACCGGACGTGGAGGCGAACTCAACCCACTCTTCGAGAATGGGCTTGGTATTCTTTTCTATGAAGTCCGCCAGCCGCACCAATTGCCTCCAGAAATTCGCAGATTCGCCTGACACTTTCGTCAAGAACAGTGCCCGCGGAGGATCCTCCCAGCGGCCGCTATGCCGTGAGGCATTTTTGCATTGGGCACAGGCAAGTCGAAGATGACCCGGCCGGGTCTCGAACCCGGGACCTACGGATTAAAAGTCCGTTGCTCTACCAACTGAGCTACCGGGTCTAAACGACGGCAAGCGCTAAACTTAGTCGTACCTACGCAGGAAGCGCCACGCGGTCACGTAGGGAAAAAAGTAGGCAATTCCTTCTCGGTCTTAGGCGTCATGCCCGCTTAGCTCCGGTGCGTGAGTGCGTTCGACGAGACCTCGCAAGGTGGCACATGGCTTCCTCTTTACTTTTTTTCTATCACGTCATAGCTTAGGGCCCATGACGGGCTTCTCGTTTACCGCAACCTATTAC
>JACCRL010000357.1 GCA_013813605.1 Gemmatimonadaceae bacterium | reverse complement strand
GCTCCGATCTGGTGCGCGCGATCGATCTCGAACCAGCGGGAGCTTAGCGCATGCGTCTAGCGATGATCGGCCTCGGCAAGATGGGCGGCAACATGTCCGAGCGTCTGATGAAAGATGGACATGAGCTGGTCGTCTTCGACCGCAGCGCGGAATCCATTGAGAGGTATGTGGCGCTCGGCGCGACGGGAACCGCTGACGCCGCGGAGGTCACGAAGAAGCTCGGCGCTCCGCGCGTCGTCTGGATCATGGTCCCCGCCGGCAAGCCGGTGGATGACACGATCGCGCTCCTGCTGCCCGGATTGTCAAAGGGCGATGTCATCATTGATGGCGGTAACTCCAACTACAAGGACTCAATCCGCCGCGCGGAGGAGCTTGCCGCGAAGGGAGTCGAGTTCGTCGATTCGGGTACCAGCGGCGGAATCTGGGGGCTCGCCAACGGCTACTGCCTGATGATCGGAGCAACGCCGGCCGCATTCGGTCTCTGCGAGCCGATCTTCAGGACGCTTGCCCCAAAAGATGGATATGCCCGCGTTGGTCCGCCCGGCGCCGGACACTATGTGAAGATGATTCACAACGGAATCGAGTACGGCATGCTGCAGGCGTATGCCGAAGGTTACGAGATTCTTCACGCCTCGAAGAACTTCAAGCTCGACCTCCACCAGATCGCCTCGGTGTGGAACCGCGGCAGCGTCGTGCGCTCGTGGATCAACGAGCTCGCCGAGCGGGCGTTCGCGGGCGATGCGGAGCTCACCGAGCTGAAGGGCTACGTCGAAGATTCCGGCGAGGGACGCTGGACGGTGCAGGAGGCGATTGACCTCGATGTGCCGGCTCCCGTCATCACGCTTTCCCTGCTGACGCGGCTCCGCTCGAGACAGGGCGAGTCGTTTTCCGCCAAGGTCATCGCCGCCCTGCGCAACCAATTTGGCGGACACGCGGTAAAGAAGGCATGAAGACTCCCAGCGCGGTGCCGCTGATGCGCGCTCCGCGTCCCGAAGGGAGCCGCGAGCAGGCCGACCCATGCACGCTCGTCATTCTCGGTGGCGCGGGCGATCTCACGAAACGGAAGCTGATGCCGGCGATCTATTATCTCGCCGAGCAGAAACTCCTTCCCGACAACTTCACCCTGCTTGGAGTGGCGCGCGACCCGAGCGACGATGATTCGTATCGGAAGCAGATGCGCACGGCGATGGAGAATTCCGACGAGATCCACCGCATCGACGAGGCGGTGTGGCAATGGCTCTGCCAGCGGATGTTCTACGCCAACGGTGACTTCGGTACCCCCGACGCTTATCGCGCGATCGGGGCGCGGCTCGCGGACATCGAAGCGCCAACCGTCGAGAAAGACAGGAACCGCCTCTTCTACCTCGCGATTCCGCCGAGCGTGTTCGAGACGACGATCAGGCACCTTTGCGAGAGCGGGCTGGCGAAGCGGACCGACTCCTACGAGTCGCGTCCATGGATGCGGGTGGTGATAGAGAAGCCGTTCGGCCGCAGTCTCGATACGGCGCGACAGCTCAACCGCCTCGTGCTCAGCCAGTTCGGCGAGCACCAGGTCTACCGCATCGATCACTACCTCGGAAAGGAGACGGTGCAGAACATCCTCGTGTTCCGCTTCGCGAACTCCATCTTCGAGCCGCTCTGGAACCGGCACCACATCTCTCATGTGCAGATCACCGCCGCCGAAGGCGTTGGTGTCGAGGGTCGCGGGAAGTACTACGAAGAATCGGGTGTGCTGCGCGACATGTTCCAGAACCACCTGCTACAGCTGCTGACGCTCGCGGCGATGGAGCCGCCCAGCTCGTTCACCGCCGACGCGGTGCGCGACGAGAAGGTGAAGGTGCTGCATTCGCTTCGCCCGCTCACGCAGGGCGGCGAGCCAACCGGAGTACTGCGCGCGCAGTACGCCGACGGCGCACTCGACGGCAAGGCCGTCGTCGCCTACAGGAGCGAAGCGGACGTGTCGCCATCTTCCAACACGCCGACCTACGCCGCGATGCGTATCCTTATCGACAACTGGCGCTGGAAGGGAGTGCCGTTCTTTCTGCGCTCGGGGAAGCGGATGGCCAAGCGCGTGTCCGAGATCGTTGTACAGTTCAGGTCTCCGCCGCTTCTGCTGTTCGGACAGCACGCCGTGGAGGACATGGCACCGAGCGTGCTAGTAATGCGCGTGCAGCCCAACGAAGGGATATCCCTCCGCTTCCAGGTGAAGACTCCGGGCGCAATGCATGAGCTCACACCCGGGCTCGAGATCACTCCGGTGGATATGGATTTCACTTACGCCGACGCGTTCGGCAACCAATCGCATCCGGCGTACGAGACGCTGCTGCTCGACTGCATGATCGGCGATCCCACACTCTTCACGCGCAGCGACGAAGTGGAGATGGCGTGGAGCATCATCGACCCGCTGCTCGACTACTGGGAAAAGCATCCGGTGGAGAGCCTGCCGCAGTATGCAGGGGGCAGCTGGGGCCCGGCGGAAGCCGACCGGCTTCTCGCCCAGGACAACGCGAGGTGGCGGTGACGCCGGTGATGGTTCCGCTCGTTGCGCTCCTGCTTTCGGCGACGGCTTGCCAGGACTCGACGCCGTCCGCGAAGACTCCTGTGGCAGGCAGGAGCTCCGCCGCCCAGGGTACGGTTGCGGCAGACGATCGGGACCTCGTGATTCGCGCGCGCGAACTCGACCGCGCTGAGAAGCGCGACAGTGCGCGACTGGCGTACGTCGCCGCCGCTGAGGCGCTGCCGGGAATAGCTGACTGGCTCTATCTCCGCGCCGCCGGTGTTACGCCCGATAGCGGCGCCCGCGCAGAATACTATGACAAGGTCAGGACGCCGGTTGCCCGCGACAGAGTGCGCTGGACGGAAGCACTCGCGCGCGAGCGAAGCGGTGACATTGCCGGCGCCGGCCGGGCCTATGCAGCGGTGGGCTCGCGCATCAACGTGCTGAGGCTGAGGCTCTGGCCGCCGGTCAGCGACAGCGCCAAGGCTGGCGTGCGGGATGAGCTGCTCTCGTTCCTGCGCACATCGGGAAGCTCGGCAGAGCGGCGCGAAGCGATCGCGATGTTCGATCGCACCTATCCCACGCCAACGGCAGCGGAGCAGCTCGCAATCGCGCGCTCGGCTGCCAATTCCGGCGCCCGGCCGCGCGCGGCGACGGGTTTCGCCGCCGCCGCGAAGAGCGGCTTGCTTACCGCGAGCGACAACTTTGCCTACGGCACCGTCCTGTTCCTGCTGCGCCGGTATGCCGATGCCACGTCGCAGTTCGCGCGGGTGAGAAATCCGCCCGCGCTCACCGCCGCCGCGCAGTACCAGCGCGCCCGCGGTCAAATCGCAACGGGAAACAAGGCGGCGGCCCGTGTGACACTGAGATCGATCACGACTGCCTTTCCTTCCGACACAAGCGCGGCGGCGGCGCTGCTGCTGCTCGCTGACCTGGCCACCGACGAGAACCGGGATGCCGATGCGCGGGAGACGCTGCAGTCGCTGATCAAGCGGTTCCCGTCAGGCCGTCACGCCGCAACCGCACACTTCCGGTCCGGGCTGATCGCGTTTATCAACGGAAACCACCGCGCTGCGGCAGCGGATTTCGACGCGATCGCCGCGGGTCCGCCCACGGGGACGGAGGCAGCTGCGGGAGCGTACTGGTCCGGACGATCCTGGGCAGCGCTCGGCGACACGGCAAAGAGCCGCGGCAAGTGGCGCGCAATGATCGCCCGCGAGCCGATGAGCTATTACTCGGTGATGGCGGCGCGTCGGCTGGACGTTCCCGTCATCGAGCGCGACACCGTGCTCACGGCCACAGCAAAGATTCCCGAAGTTGAAGAGGTGATGTCCCGGCTCGCCGCACTGCGCGAGGTCGGCATGGACACCGAGGCAACGTTCGAGAGCGACCGGATTTTCCGTGATGCGATGCAGGACAAGAGCCGGCTCCTTGCCACTGCCCGTGCGCTGGCGGGGGGCGATCAGTCGGGAAGATCCATTGCCCTCGGGAGGCGGGCGCTCGACGAGCTCGGACGTTCACCAGAAGCCTACCGCCTCCACTTCCCCGTGCTCGAGCGTGAGACGCTGATCTCCAGCTCGAAGGAGAATGGGCTCAAACCGGCGTTCGTGGCGTCGCTGATCAAGCAGGAGTCGAGCTTCAATCCCCGTGCAACTTCGCCGGTCGGCGCGCGCGGGCTGATGCAGCTGATGCCATCGGTGGGGAAGGAC
>JACCRL010000349.1 GCA_013813605.1 Gemmatimonadaceae bacterium | reverse complement strand
CTGAGTAAAGCACACGGTCGAGCCGCAGGAGCCCGGAGACCTTGTCGAGCTCATACTTGTTACGGCTCCCGCGCGGGATCTCCACGACGGCGGTGACTTGCTCGGGCGGACGGGGTCCGACCGGCAGATCGTGCCAGGGATTGATCATGCGGTCACGCGCTCCATCGTTCCCTTGAACTTCATCGGCTCTTCCTCGACGCCGAAATTGTCCGCCGCGAGCTCCGCGATGCGATGCATCTCTGCCGGTGACAGCGCACGTTTGTCCGGCGCCGACGCGAACTCGGCGAGCTGCTCCATGTCGTAGATGTTGGGCAGCGTCGTTACGACGCTCTCCTCCTCGAGCAGCCAGCGCAGTGCCGCCTGGCCGAGCGTCATCTCGGTGGTCAGGAATTCGAGCGTGCGAATTTTCTTCAGGCCGTTCGTCAGCCACGACCGCGGCCGGTGACGCCGGTGGTCGTTGGCGGCGAACACTGTGTCCTCCGTGTACCTGCCCTCGAGCATTCCCGACGCGTGCGTGACGCGAATGTTAAACGCGCAGTTCGGAGCGCTGTCCCGCGCGGCTTCGATCATCGCGGTGCCGGGCTGCTGTTCGAGAACGTTCCAGATCATCTGGATCGTCGCGATGTCGGGCTCGCGCTCGCAAAGCTCCACGGCTTCATATAGCCAGCCGATGGCGGGCCCGAACGCGGCGCCCCAGACGCGGATGAGGCCCTCGCCCTGCATCTCGCGCAGCGCTTTCCAGATGGAAGCATCGCGTACGTGCTCCATCTTGATGTTGTGGAGCTGGAGCACGTCGATGTGGTCCGTCTCCAGGCGCTCGAGGCATTTCTCGACCGCGAACCGCATGTAGTCGCGGTCGAACTTCTGCGGCAGCTCGCTCTGACCGCGGCGAACAGCTTTCGCGGCGTCGTCGTAGATGTCGTAGCCGATCTTGGTGGAGTAGACGACTTCGTCCCGGCGGCCGCGGAACGCTTCCGCGAGCTGCCGCTCGCCGCGCCCATCGCCGTATGTATCGGCGGTGTCGAAGAAGTTGATGCCGTAGTCGCGGTGGGCCGCGCGCAGCATCTCAACAGCTTCCTCGTCGGTCTTCTCGCCCCACCAGCCGGTGGAAAGAGTCCAGGTGCCGAAACCGACCTCACTGATGCTGAGGTCGGTGCCGGGGAATTGCCTGTACCGCATTCGTGCGTAATCTCCGTTCGCTTACCCTCAAATTAACCCGCTAGGGTCGGCGCGGCAGTCGAAGACGGGGCGCGGTCATTTTTTCGTGAGGATCCAGTCGCCGAGCGCCGATGCGAACTCGGGGACGATTGGAATCGTCGGATCTCGATAGAGGGCGAGCTGCGCCATGATATCCGTCGACGACGCCACGCTGTCAAACCTGGTTTGCGGATTACGTGGTCCGAAGGGCCCTTGCGGCCGCAACGGCGAAGTACGTGACAATGAAGTCCGCCCCCGCGCGCCGGATGCCGAGCAGCGACTCCATCATCACCCTCTCCCTGTCGATCCACTGCTTATCGGCCGCGGCGCAGATCATCGCGTACTCGCCGCTCACCTGGTAGGCGGCGACCGGATAACCCGTCTCGCGCTTGACCCTGGCGACGATGTCGAGGTAGGGCCCGGCGGGCTTCACCATCACCGCGGCAGCGCCTTCATGGATGTCGGCGATCACTTCACGGAGTGCCTCGTCGGTGTTTGCGGGGTCCATCTGGTATCCGCGCCTGTCGCCCGTCTTCGGCGCCGACTCGGCTGCTTCCCTGAACGGTCCGTAATAGGCGGACGCGTATTTCGCCGCATAGCTCAGGATCGCCGTGCTTTCCAGGCCTTCCCCGTCGAGCGCGGCGCGTATCGCCTGTACGCGGCCGTCCATCATGTCGCTCGGGGCGACGATGTCGGCGCCGGCGCGCGCGTGAGAAACTGCTGAACGCGCGAGCAGATCGAGCGTGGCGTCGTTGTCCACCTCTCCATCCCTGAGCACGCCGCAGTGGCCGTGGTCTGTATACTCGCACATGCAGACGTCGGTAATCACGGCGAGGTCGGGCAGCTCGGACTTTAGCGCTTTCACGCCGCGCTGCACGGGGCCCTTTTCATCCCACGCCGAGGAGCCTTTCGCATCCTTCTTCTCGGGGATGCCGAACAGGATGATGCCGCCGACTCCAGCCTCAGCCGCCGCTTCCGCATCGCGCAGCATTTCATCAACCGATGTCTGGCTCACGCCCGGCATCGAAGAGATGGGACGTCGCAGCTTCTTGC
>JACCRL010000331.1 GCA_013813605.1 Gemmatimonadaceae bacterium | reverse complement strand
ACCTCGACCTGCGGCAGCCCGCGCGGTGCGGGCGGAATGCCCGTCAGCTGGAACTTGCCGATGGTCTTGTTGTAGTTGGCGAGCTCGCGCTCGCCCTGCAGCACGTGGATCTCGACCGTCGTCTGATTGTCATCAGCCGTGGAAAAGGTTTCGCTCTTCTTGGTCGGGATCGTCGTGTTGCGCGGGATGAGCACGGTGGTAACTCCGCCGAGCGTCTCGATGCCGAGCGAGAGCGGCGTGACGTCGAGGAGAAGAACGTCCTTCTGCTCGCCGGTTAGAACGGCGCCCTGCACGGCAGCGCCGATCGCGACGACTTCGTCGGGGTTCACGCCGCGGTTCGGATCCTTGCCGAAGAACTTCTTGACGATCTCCTGGATCTTTGGAATGCGCGTCGACCCGCCGACGAGCAGGACTTCGTCGATTTCACCGGGCTTGAGTCCCGCGTCTTTTAGCGCCTGCTCCATCGGCGGCAGCGTGCGCTGGATCAGGTCGTCGACGAGCTGCTCGAATTTCGCGCGCGACAGAGTGTAGTTGAGGTGCTTGGGGCCGCTCTGGTCGGCGGTGATGAAGGGAAGATTGATGTCCGTCGACTGAGTCGTCGACAGCTCCATCTTCGCCTTCTCTCCCGCTTCCTTGAGCCGCTGCAGCGCCATCGGATCCTTGGAGAGATCGATCGCCTGGTCCTTCTTGAACTCGGTGACGAGCCAGTCGATCACGCGCTGGTCGAAGTCGTCGCCGCCAAGGTGCGTGTCGCCATTCGTCGACTTCACCTCGAACTGGCGTGACCCTTCAACGTCGTACAGCTCGAGCACAGAGATGTCGTACGTGCCGCCGCCAAGGTCGAACACGGCGACCTTCTCGTCCTTTTTCTTGTCGAGGCCATAGGCGAGTGCGGCAGCCGTCGGCTCGTTGATGATACGAAGCACGTCGAGGCCCGCGATCTTGCCGGCATCCTTCGTCGCCTGGCGCTGCGAATCGTTGAAGTAGGCGGGAACGGTGATGACCGCCTTCTCGACCTTGTAGCCGAGGTAATCCTCGGCCGTCTGCTTCATCTTCTGGAGGACCATTGCCGAGATCTCGGGCGGTGTGTAGCGCTTGCCCTGCACCTCGATCGCGACGACGTCGTTGCCACCTGCGGCGACCTTGTAGGGCACGCGCTTCGACTCTTCGGCGACTTCGGACGTCTTGCGTCCCATGAAGCGCTTGATGGAGAACACGGTGTTCGTCGGGTTGGTCACCGCCTGCCGCTTGGCGATCTGCCCAACGAGCCGCTCGCCGTCCTTGGTGAAGCCGACCACCGACGGAGTCGTACGTCCGCCTTCCGCGTTCGGTATGACGACGGGGTCTCCGCCTTCCATGACCGCGACGACCGAGTTCGTGGTACCGAGATCGATTCCGATTACTTTATCAGCCATTCCCTGAGCCTCTCCATTGACGCTGGTGGACGCATCCACCTGCTGTGCAGCCGTGATTTCCCATTGACCTGAGCGTGCCCCCTTGAAGGCAATTGCAGGGCCGAAAAAAACTGCCATTTCGGCACTGGCGTACCACCTGAAGCCCGCACGCGACAGTGATCCCGCTCGGCGATAACCACCCAACGCTCCGCAGGCCGTATATGACCTACGCCATCCTGGCGGGGATTGTCGGGTCATGGCTGCTCTACCAGGGCGCCGGCTTCAACCGGGTGCAGCTCATGACGAGCGTATGCAATCTCGGCATGGTCCCCGGTGAGCTGACGCGAATGGCAGCCTTGGGTACGGCCGTTCCACTGGGCAACGGGATGACGTGTGTGGTGGACAGTGAGCCGGTGAATCTGCTCACGCCTCTGACATCGATGTTCCTGCACGGCGGATGGGGCCACCTGCTCGGCAACGCGCTCTTTTTCTGGGTCTTCGGCAACAACATCGAGGACAGCATGGGGCGCATGCGCTTCCTCGCTTTCTACCTCGTCTGCGGTCTCGCCGCCGGACTGGCGCACATACTTGTTCAGCCGGGTTCGCCGCTGCCTACCGTCGGCGCGTCAGGCGCGATCTCCGGCGTGCTCGGCGCGTATCTCGTGCTTTACCCGAAGGTGCGCATCAAGATGCTCTTCATCTTCATCATCTTCTTCAAGGTGATCCCCATTCCGGCATGGATGGTTCTCATCTGGTGGTTCTTCTGGCAGGTGGTGACGGGACTTCCAGAACTGCTGGGCATGCGCCCCGATGCGGCGGGGGGAGTCGCCGTCTGGGCGCACGTCGGAGGCTTCGTTACAGGAATGGTACTCGTGAAAGCGTTTGAGAACCCGCGTTTGGTGGCTCGTCGTTCCCTGCCCGCTTAAATTCCCCACAGCGCAGAGACACGGCATCTCCGACAATAAGGGAGAGAGATTTTGCAGCTCATACCACGCGACGGGCAGTTCTACGGACTTTTTTCCGACATCGCGCAGAGGCTGAGCGGATCGGCTGCGCTGCTGCACGAGATCTTCCAGGATCCAACGCGGCTCGAAGCAAACGTCGCCAAGATCAAGATCCTGGAGCACGAGGCCGACGACCTGACGCACGAGGTGATCGACCGCATCGACCGCACCTTCGTCACCCCATTCGACCGTGAGGACATTCACACCCTCGCGTCCGAGCTCGACGACGTCATCGACCTGATCGACGGGACGGCGCGACGGGCGGACATCTACCGCCTCAAGACCACGCGCCCCGCGGCGATGCAGCTCGCCGACGTGCTCGTGCGCGCCACCAAATGCGTGGAGGATACCGTCCGCAGCATGAAGGACCCCCGCGCCGTGAACAAGGGCGGCATCGGCATCAAGGAGCTCGAGGAAGAGGGAGACGGGATTTACCACGCCGCGATGGGCGCGCTCTTCGACGAGGGCGGCGATCCAGTGGAGATCATCAAGTTGAAAGAGCTGTACGACAAGATCGAAGACGCTATCGACCAGTGTGAGGACGTGGGGAATGTGCTGCAAAGCATTTCCCTGAAGAACGCATAGTGGTCTACTATGTCCTGGCGATCGTTTTTGTCGCCTTCGTATTCGATTTCATCAACGGCTTCCACGATTCGGCGAACTCCATCGCCACGATCGTCGGCACGCGCGTTCTCAGTCCCTTCGCCGCCGTTTGCTGGGCGGCGTTTTTCAACTTTGCGGCGGCCTTTTTCTTCACCACCGCCGTCGCCAAGGCGATCGGCAAGGGGCTGATCGACCTCAACATCGTGACCCCGAACGTGATTCTCGCCGGACTCCTCGGCGCGATCATCTGGGATCTCGTCACCTGGTTCTACGGCATCCCCTCCAGCTCCTCCCACGCGCTCATCGGGGGTTACGCGGGCGCGGCAGTCGCCAAGGCGGGGTGGGCAGCGCTCTTGTGGGGAAAAAAATGGATCGAGACGCTTTCCTTCATCGTCCTCTCGCCGCTGTTCGGGCTCCTGCTCGGATTCGTGCTGATGGTGGCGGTCTTCTGGATTTTCCATTGGACGTCGCCAGGGCGGGTCAACCGGGTGTTCAGGCGAGGCCAGCTCGTCAGCTCGGCGCTGTTCTCGCTCGCCCACGGGAGCAACGATGCGCAGAAGACGATGGGCATCGTTGTCGGCCTGCTCGTGTCAGTTGGACCGCTCCTGTCACAGGAAACGGGGTTTCTCCGGCACTTCTACCTTCAGAACGCTGACCACATTCCGACGTGGGTGATACTTTCCGCACATACGGCGATCGCGCTTGGAACCCTGTTTGGCGGTTGGCGCATCGTGCACACGATGGGATCGCGTATCACCAAGCTGCGGCCGGTGGGCGGTTTCTGCGCAGAGGGAGCGGGTGCGATTGCAATCATCATGGCGACTTTTCTGGGGATTCCGGTCAGTACCACCCACACGATCACCGGCGCAATCGTCGGCGTCGGCGCGACCAACCGCCTCTCGGCCGTGCGCTGGGGCCTTGCCGGGAAAATCGTCTGGGCCTGGGTGCTGACGATTCCCGCCGCCGCGGCGCTCGGGGCAGTGTCCTATTGGATTTTGAGAGCCACGGTAGGAGCGTAGCGTAGTGCAGGCCGATCCCGTGCTCTTCCTCAACCGCGAGCTCAGCTGGCTCGAGTTCAACGCTCGCGTGCTGCACGAGGCGTTCGACGAAAGAAATCCGCTGCTCGAGCGGGTCAAGTTTCTCTCGATCTTCAGCACCAATCTCGACGAGTTCTACATGGTGCGCGTCGCCGGCCTGCGCCGGCAGATTGCGGCCGGCATCCATCACGTGCCCCCCGATGGAATGACTGCGGCAGAGCAGCTCGCCGCGATCAACGTACGCGTTGCGTCGCTCATACAGCAGCAGCGCCACTGCCTCCACGACCTGCTCCTCCCCGCGCTCGCCGACCACGGCGTGAAGCTGGTGGGAATGGACGACCTGACCGATGCGGAGCGCGAGACGGTCGCGCAGTTCTTCGAGTCGCAGGTCTTTCCGGTGCTGACCCCGCTCGCCGTAGACCCGGGGCACCCGTTCCCCTACATCTCCAACCTGTCGCTGTCGCTCGGCGTCCAGGTCAACGATCCGGTCACCGGCGCGATGCGTTTTGCGCGCGTAAAAGTCCCGAAGAGCCTTCCGCGCTGGATCCCGTTCGGCCGGCCAAACCAGTTCGTGCCGCTCGAAAAGGTGATCGGCGCCAACCTGGGCGCGCTGTTCCCGGGAATGGAGATCCACGGCTTCAACGCATTCCGGGTGACGCGGTACTCGGATCTCGAGCTGGCGCTCTCGGACGAGCAGGACGACCTCCTCGCTATCATCGAGGAGCAGGTCTTCCAGCGTCGGTTCGCGGAAGTCGTGAGAGTCGAGGTGGAATCGGGAATTCCGTCGTCGCTGCGCGAGCTCCTGCTCGATGAGCTGCGCGACGACCAGGCGGAGGAGCTGGCACCGCTGGTCGAGTCCGACCTCGTGGAGACGGGCCCGCTGCTCGAGCTGGGCGATCTGATGGCGATTGCGATGCTCGACATCCCCGAGCTCCGCGATCCTCCCTTCATTCCCGTCACGCCGCCCGAGCTCCGCGACAACACGCGCTCGATCTTCGATGTCATCCGCGAGCGCGACATTCTCGTCCACCATCCGTTCGATTCCTTCACGCACTCGGTCGAGCATTTTCTGGCGAGCGCGGCGCTGGACGAGCACGTGCTGGCCATCAAGATGACGTTGTACCGAACCTCCGGCGACACGCCGATCGTGCGCGCGCTCACTGAGGCGGCGCAGCGCGGCAAGCAGGTGGCCGTGCTGATCGAGCTTCAGGCGCGATTCGACGAGGCCAACAACATCACGTGGGCGAGAACGCTGGAAGGCTTTGGCGTCCACGTCGCGTACGGCCTGGCCGGACTGA
The DNA here is from genome assembly GCA_013813605.1 of Gemmatimonadaceae bacterium. Classification (GTDB taxonomy): domain Bacteria; phylum Gemmatimonadota; class Gemmatimonadetes; order Gemmatimonadales; family Gemmatimonadaceae; genus UBA4720. The sequence goes on along the minus strand of JACCRL010000331.1, from coordinate 3,081 downwards.
AGACGCACACCAAGACGACGCTGGTCGTGCGCAGGGAAGCGGACGGAATTCGCCGCTACGCGCACATCGGCTCGGGCAACTATAACTCGAAGACTGCCCGCGTCTACACCGACATCGGACTGTTCACGGCGGGCCCGCTGATGGGTGCGGACCTTACCGACCTGTTCAACGCGCTCACCGGCTTTTCACGCCAGAGCAACTACCGCAAGCTGCTCATCGCTCCCGGCAGCATGAGGAAGGGGTTTCTCGAGCTGATCGAGCGGGAAGCGGAGTTTGCGAGGGCGGGGAAGCCGGCGCGCATCATCGCCAAGATGAACGCGCTGGTGGACGAGGAGATGATTCGGGCGCTGTATTCCGCCTCGCAGGCCGGCGTCGAGATAGATCTCATCGTGCGCGGAATCTGCTGCCTGCGACCGGGTGTGGCGGGCGTCAGCGAGCGGATACACGTGATCAGCATCGTCGGCCGCTTTCTCGAGCATTCGCGGCTCTTCTACTTCGCCAACGGCGGAGAAGCTGAGTTCTACTTTGGCTCGGCGGACTGGATGCCGCGCAACCTCGATCGCCGCATTGAAGCCGTCGCTCCGGTCGACGACCCGGCGCTGCACGCGCGGCTGCATTCGCTGCTCACGAACTTTCTCCGCGACAACCGCCAGGCGTGGGACCTGGGTCCGGACGCGCGCTATACCCAGCGCCATCCGGGAGCGGCACCGATGTTCTCGGTCCACCAGCGCTTCCTGCAGGACTCGTGGGGCAGGTCGGCGGAAGTCGTCGTCCCCGCGGACCGGACCGAAGCGTGGCGCGATGCCGAGCAGCTTGCGCTCGGCGCGCCGCTCGGTCAGTCCGCGGCGCCCTCCTCGTCGGCGTAGCTCAGCACCGACCCATCCGGGCCAACGATCTCGACCGGAGTTCCGGCGAGATCGGCAAGGAGCTTCGATTTCCGGCTCGCTCCCCAGAGCTCCAGCTTGACGCTGGAAGCGCGCGGATCCGGCACAGCCGTGAGTCGCAGTGCCCGCTCGAGCCAGCGCACGCGGATCTCGGCGACAGCGTTCGCGTGTCCGCGGTCGAAGCCGTCGGCGACGCGAAGAATCGCCGACAGGCGGATAATCGTCTCACGCAGCGACCGCTCGAGGTGCCCGAAGTTCCCGTGCTTCTTTTTCGGCGGGGCGCCGCGGTGATAGCGGGCGATGTTGGCAACCGCAACCTGCTCCGACGGCGTGACGCCGAGCAGCTCGGCGTGCTGGATCAGGTGATACGAATGCTTGTGGTGTTTGTCGTAATTGATGTGGTATCCGATGTCGTGCAGCAGCGCCGCGTCGGCGAGGATCCTCCTGTCATCCGGAATGCACCCCAGCCGCTCACCGATCGAGTCGAACAGCTGGAGCGCAAGGCGCTGGACGTGCCGCGCGTGCGGCTCTTCATAGTGCGAGCGCTCGGCGAGCTCGCGGACAGATCTCAGCCGCGCCTCGCCTGGATCGGCGACTGTCGGCGCGACGCGCGCTGTCTCGAGCAGAATACCTTCGCGGATGCCGTAGCCGGACACGATGAGGTCGCGCACCTCCAGCCGAGCCGCGACTTCGGCGGCAACGGCAAGGCCGGCGACGATCAGGTCGGCACGGGCGGCACTCAATCCGGGCACGCTCTCGCGCTCAGAGGGCGTCATGTTGTGCAGCATGTCGACGATGTGCTCGAGCTCGACGCGCGGGACGACGGTGCCGTGGGTTGTCTTTGCGCTGGCCATGCCCTGCCGCGCGAGGTAGATGCCGGCGAGGTTGGTGAACGTGCCGCCGGAGCAGATGATCCGCGCTGCGTGCCAGTGCCGCGCCGACAGCGCTTTCCCCAGCTCCTTGCGAGCGTTCTTGCGCAGCTTCCTTAGTCCTCGTTCAGAGGCTTCGCCCGTCAGGAACTGTTCAGTGGTGCGAATTGCGCCCAGCGGCAGGGAGATGAGGCGCTCAAGCAGTCCATCAGCGCTGAGGGCAAGCTCCAGCGAGCCTCCGCCGATGTCCATGATCACGGCGCGGCCGACGCCGAGGTCGAAATGGGCAAGGGCGCTTCGAAAGCTGAGCCGCGCCTCATCCTCTCCATTGAGCACGTTCACCTTCAAGCCAGTATGCTCGCGCACGGCCCTGAGAAAAATCGGTCCGTTGGAGGCATCGCGGACGGCGCTGGTTGCCACAACCTCGATGCGCTTGGCACCCATCTGCTTCGAAAGAGTCGCCATGCGCGACAGCACCGCGAGCGCGTTCTGAATGGCGGACTGGCTCAGCCGGCCCGATGCATCAAGTCCGGCGCCGAGTCGCGGCGCGGCCTTCATTTCATCGACGACGCGAATTGCGCCGTTGGGCGCGACGTCGGCGATGATCTGGCGGATCGAGTTGGACCCGATGTCGATCGCCGCGATCCTGATCTCGCCCTCGGCGCGAGGCTGTGCGCCGCCGGAGGTGAGTGTCAGTCTGTGTGGCTGTAAAACGTTCGATGCCATGTCGTCGGTGGTGGCTAGAGTCGGTTCGCGTAACCTACCAGCTTGCGCGTGTTTCCGGAGATGATGATTCCGGAGAACAGCGCCGCCTGGGCAGAGTCCGCGGTCCTCGCCGTTCCAGTCGTCCGGCAGCTCGCAAGCACGGCGGTCGTCGGCGACAGGCGGATCGTGTCGCTGCACGCCACCGAGGTTATGCGCAGGTCACGCCCTCCGCGCGCGGCGAGAAGGCGGCGAAGCCCCTGTTCGCTGTTCTCGGTGAGCTGGTACCACATCAGCTGCGGACTGAGATCGTAAGGTGGTTTGCCGCGCGGGTGGTTGGGATAGTAAAGGTCGGCGAACTCAGCGCGGGTCATTGCAAGGCGAACGAGGGCGGCAGTGTCGTTCGTGCGCACCGCGCGCGAAAAGATTTTCAGGAGCGAGTCAGTGGTCGGGGTGCCGGCGGTCAGGCTTTCGACACGCGGCGCGGTGCCGCGGAAGCGCGCAAGGGCCTGCTCCGGCGGGAGCACGGTGTCGATAGTCGCGCTCGGCGCGGAGGTGGTGTCGCGCCCGGTTTCCTTTCCCTTGCACGCGGTGACCGCCAACGCAACGGCCAACAACGTCAGGAC
>JACCRL010000311.1 GCA_013813605.1 Gemmatimonadaceae bacterium | reverse complement strand
GCCGGGTATCCAGTGCCGCCAGGTTCGACTTCAGAACGTGGCGCAGAACGCCGAGCGGCGTGAGGAGCTTGAGCCGCACTCGTTCCTTTTCGCGGAGCGTCTCAAGGACGTAACGCTCGAGCGCGGGATATTCGTTGCGCGCGTCAGCGGCGACCGGAGTTCCTGCCGCCTCGGCCTTCAACGCCAGCTTGCCGCGGAGCGCCTGCAGCGCGCTGATGAAGTAGAGGGTTGGGGCCGAGGCGCCGAGGCGGGTAGCGATCTCGCGCGTGAGATACTCGCGCACGCGATCGAGCTGCTCATCGCTGTTCCGGCGATCGATGCCATTGACGACGAACACCACCTTCTTCCCCCACTCGCGGATGTGAGTGAGGAAATCCAGCTCGCTGGCGGTGAGCGGCTGAAGCAGGCTGGTCACGAACAGGATGAGGTCAGCGCGCGGCACGAACTCGCGCGTGATCGCCTCTTCCATGCGCTCTATCGAGTTGGTGCCGGGCGTATCGACGATGTCGAGGTCGCGCAGCACCTCGAGCGGATAGTGGTAGAGCTGCACGTGCTCGCCGATCGATTCCGGAGGCCCTGCGTCGCCGTAACGCAGGATGGAGATGGCGCGTGTCGTCGGCAGGTCGCCCATCGCGAAGACTTCATCGCCAAGGAGCGAGTTGATGAACGTGCTCTTGCCGCTGTTGTATTCGCCGACGACGACGAGGAGGAAGAGCTCGTCCATCTCATTAACGAGGGAAGCGAGGCGCTCGAGGTCGGCGCGGGCTCCGTCGGACTTCGCCAAGGCGTCGCGCACGCGCAGCACGAGGCCGCGCTCGAGGGCGACGAGCTCTGCCTGCTGGCGGTTGAGAATCTGTTCCAGGGTCAGGCCCGGTGTGCTTGAGGATTCACGGGCATCACACGGTCAACTTCCGCGCCACCCAGTCCTGCGATGCGGCGCCGATCTCGTCGAGTACCTCGGAGTCGGTTCTTCCTGACGACTTGAGGACGTGGAAGCTGTGGTCGGCACCCTCGACCCAATGCATATCCCAGTTCGGCCCCACGGACTTCATCGCGCCATCCATCAGCTCGCGCGTGCAGAGAGCGTCGCGGGTGCCGTTGATGCAGAGGACCGGTGCGCTAACCGCTGACAGGTGCGCATCGCGCAGCTTCTCGGGTTGCCCTGCTGGATGGAGGGGATAGGCGAGAAGGAGCAGGCCATCGCACGCGAATCCGTCGGCGGCAAGCATCGAAGCGGCTCGTCCGCCCATCGATCTCCCTCCAATGATGAGCGTTCTCGGCGTCAACTCAGTGCGAGTGCGTGCCACTACGGCGCTGACGCAATCCTTGAGACGCGGCATCGGATCGGGACGGCCCGACCCCTTTTCCCTATAGAGGAAGTTGAAGCGAACGACTCCGATGCCTTTTGCGCGAAGAATGCCGGCCGAGGCAGCCATGCCGCGGTCGCTCATGCTGCCGCCGGCGCCGTGCGCGCACACGAACACGACGTGATTGTCGGCGGCGTGACCGGCGGCCGGCTCATAAATCGCCGTTGTCTCCTCCCCGCCGACCGTCACTCTCCACTCGGCGCGAGCCGTTTCTGTTTCCTGCATCGGCACCTCGATGACGCGGATCGCACTCGACAAAACTCTGCGGGTCCTTGCAAGGATGCACTCCGCTGAGCAGTCTAGGTAGGCCACTCAAACCGAAAGAGAGGAAGAAAATGGCGGAAAGCGTTTACAAGGTCATCGAGCTCGTTGGAACCAGCACCGAGTCCTGGGAGAAAGCGGCTGCGGCCGCGGTGAAGCGAGCCAGCAAGTCGCTGCGCGACCTGCGCGTTGCCGAGATTTCGGAGCTGGACATGGTGCTCAAGGACGGCAAGGTCGAGAGCTACCGCGCGAAGATCAAGGTGTCCTTCAAGTTCGAGGGCAGCTAAGCGGCGGCCGGAATCGGAGCGGCTGATGCTGGGGACCTCCGTCGTTTACGCGGGCCTCATGGCCATGTTCGTCGGTTCGGTCGCGGTGCTGAAGCCGATCCGCGCCCTGGGGATTGACACGCGATGGCACGGCGTCGCCGTGGCATTGGGGGGACTGGTCATCGCCGTTGCCGGCCTCTCGCTGCCGGCGCGGGAATCGCGGATCAGCGAAGTGGCGACACGCATGGACGAGTTCATGCCTGCCTGGCAGTTCAGAGAGTTCCACAGCATAGAGATCGACGCACCACCGGCTCGCGCGTTCGAGGCAATGAAGGCCGTTACCGCCGACGAGATCTTTCTCTTTCGCGCGTTGACGTGGATCCGTCGTGGGGGGCGTGAGCTTCCGGAAAGCATCCTCAATGCCGGGAAGGACGAGTCGCTGATCGATGTCGCGACGCGGAGCGGATTCGTCCGGCTCGTCGAGGAAACTCCCCGGGAGCTGGTGATAGGAACCGTCGTCAAGGCGCCGCGCGGGGCGCGCGGGAAGCTCACAGCGGACACATTCAGAAAGGGTCTGCCGCCCGGCTTTGCGCTGGCGACGATGAACTTTGTGATCACGCCGGGAAGGGATGGCGGATCCATGGTAGCTACGGAGACACGGGTGTTCGCCAATAGTCCGTCCGCACGGCGGGGATTCGCACGATACTGGCGAGTCATCTATCCCGGGAGCGCTCTGATCCGCAGGATGTGGCTGCTCGCCATCAGGAC
>JACCRL010000307.1 GCA_013813605.1 Gemmatimonadaceae bacterium | reverse complement strand
CCCGCTGCCCATGGCCGCCCCGCTCCACCGCCGCACCGATACGGTCGTTCACCTCGGCGAGGCGATCGGCGAGATCGGGGAAAGCCATAGCTCACAAATTTAGCCTTTGCGGGGAGTTGGTTCAATTCTCGTAGCCGCGGGATTCCTTGACGTTGACCGTCAACTTCCTTCGGGGGTGTGCCATTCGTTGACTGCGAACTGAGAAAGGCGCAGATGTGCGCTGCGAGAAGCATAGTTAGAAGTCGCTAGAGAGACCGGGCTACCTTCGCTGGCCTGCAAGGTTGAGACGCCCAGAGGGATGAAATGATCACGGTGACGGCGGTCGGCGACGGCAAGGTTGATTATGGCCGATTTCAAGAAGCTTCTGGTCTGGCAGAAGGCGCATGCAACGGCACTTGACGCCCACCGCATCGGAGGCCGCATCCGGGGAGCAAACCATTCAACCCTGCGGCATCAAATTATCAAATCGGCAATGTCGGTTCCGGCGAACATTGTTGAAGGGTCAGGTCACCAGAGCGCGCGCGAATTCAGCCGCTTTCTGCGAATGGCCCTGAATTCCACTACGGAGTTGGAATATCAGATCCTCACGGCAAAGGATCTCAGAGTGCTCCCGGAGTCGGGCTCACTCACCCTGCTCAGCCAGATCATCGAAGTGAGGAAGATGATCTACGGCCTGATGAGATACCTGTCATCTAGGGCAGCGGCCGGAGAAAAACCCGAAAATCCCAGGGCGACCCGGCTCAACTGAATGTTCCTCTTTAGCAACTGGAATCTACGCCTCTCGTAGCACTCATCTGCGTCGTTCTCAGTTGCAGTTGTTCCCTAGGCGCCGAACAATCGCCCAAAAAATCTGGCCATCCCCACCAAATTCCTGTTGATGTCGTTGAACATCACCACCACGAACAGCAACCCGATGATAGCGAGCCCCGCGCGCAGGATGTACTCCCGCGTCCGAGTGCTGAACGCGCTACCCTTGATGGTTTCGGCGATGTTCAGCACGATCTGGCCGCCGTCGAGGATCGGAATCGGCAGCAGATTGAAAACGGCGACATTGATGCTGATGAGCGCGAGCAGGAAGAGCAGCGACTCAAGCCCTCCGCGCGCCGCCTGAACCGAGGTCTGGGCAATGGCGATCGGTCCCCCAAGCTCCGACAGTGAGACCTTGCGCGAGAAAAGCCCGCCAAGCGCGTCGAACACCGCGCCACCCATCGCCATCGTCGTCGACCAGCCTTCCACGACGGCTTCGCCGAATGGAACGCCAACTCTGTTCATACGCGGCGCCACTCCGATACGGCCGAGCGTCGCGCGCTTTCTGGTGACCGGATCCCGTCCCGGCTCGCCGATCGGGGTTACGGTGATATCCACCGGCGCACCCTTGCGTACCAGCGTGAAGCGCAACGGTACTCCCGCCGACGCCCCGACTTGCTCGACCATCGCATCCCAGCTCGCCACCGGCGCACCGTTAATCGCGGCGACGCTGTCACCGGGAAGAAATCCCGCCAGCACCGCCGGTTTGCCCGGCAGCAACTCGTCGGCAACCGTCGAGACGTGGGGCTTACCATAGTAGGCGAATATCCCGATCGTGATCACGAGCGCGAGCAGTGCATTCATCGTCACGCCGGCAAGCATGATGAACAGCCGCGCAGGCAACGACTTCGACTCGAACCAGCGTTCCTCGGGGATCGGTTTCGGCCCGAACGGAATCATCGCCTCGGGATCGTACCCATCCGCGGGCTTGTTTGCCTCGGTTGCCGAGTTTTCGCTGCCGCCCTCGAGAAAGGCTGTCGCTTCATCTTCCCGCGACGCCATGCGCACGTAACCGCCGAGTGGAAGTGCGGCGAGCACGTACTCCGTTTCACCGTAACGCTTCTTGAATAGCGACGGTCCGAAGCCGATGGAGAAGCGCGGCGCGTAAACGCCCATCAGCTTCGCGGCGATGAAATGTCCGAGCTCGTGTACGAACACCACGAGACCGAACACGATTATCGGGGCAACCCAGGTCAGCACTTGAAAGTCTCGGATACGTGTCGGCGGGCGGAGGCATCGGCCCCAAGCAGCTCTTCGCGCGTCTTGCCCGGCAAGCCGCTCAGCTTGGCAAGCGCCGAAGAGATCGCCCGCGGGATCTCGGGAAAGCTAATCCGCTCGCCGAGAAAGGCGGCCACCGCGACTTCGTTGGCGGCGTTAAACACCGCTGGCGCCGATCCGCCGGCGCGACCGGCGGCGATGCCAAGCCCGAGAGCGGGAAAGAGTTCGTGGTTCACCGGCTCGTACGTTAACGGTGAAAGAGCCACAGGGTCGAAAGCAGGCGCGCCCGTGTCCTCGACGCGGTCGGGGTGCGTCAGGGCGTAGAGCACCGGCAGTTCCATCGACGGTACGCTCAGCTGCGCGACGACGCTCCCGTCGATGAACTCGACGAAGGAATGAACGACGCTCTGCGGATGAACCACGACCGAGATCGCGTCGTACGGCAGGCCGAACAGAAAGTGCGCTTCGATTACCTCCAGCGCCTTGTTTGCGAGCGTCGCGCTGTCGATCGTGACCTTCCGGCCCATGCTCCACGTCGGATGTGCCAGCGCATCCTTCACCGTTGCCGCAGCGAGCCGTTCCCTGCTCCACCCGCGAAACGGTCCCCCGGACGCGGTGAGTACAACTCGCCGTACCTGCGAGCGCGGGTGTCCGGCAATGCACTGCAGGATCGCGCTGTGCTCGCTATCGACGGGTACCAGCTCACCGGATCCTCGCGCGCACGCCTCGTTCACCAGGTCGCCGGCAATGACAAGCGTCTCCTTGTTGGCGAGCGCGACGCGCTTTCCGCTCTCGAGGCCGGCAAGCGTTGCATCGAGCCCAGCCGCACCGACGATCGCATTGACGACGATGTCGACATCATCCCTGGTTGCCGCTTCAATCAGGCACTCTGTGCCGCGCCGCCACGAATCATCACCGCGATTGCCCAGGTCGGCCATTCCGACGAACGACGGAGCGAATTCGGCTGCCTGCTGGCGGAGCAGCGCGTCGTTCTTGTTCGCCGTAAGCGCGGCGACGCGAAATCTCTCCCGCTGCCTGCCCAGGACCCGGAGCGCCGTTGTCCCGATCGAGCCCGTCGATCCAAGGACCGCGACGCCCTTCCGATTCATCTCGGTACGGGCAGCAGCAGGTGATTGAGGACGAGAAACGACACCGGCATCACGAACAGCAGGCTGTCGAATCTGTCGAGGATGCCACCGTGGCCGGGAAGAATTCGCGAGCTGTCCTTCACGCCTGCCTCGCGCTTGAGCAACGACTCGGCGAGGTCGCCGGTCTGCGCCGCGATGCTGACAACGATTCCGAACAGAATCGCGCCCTGGAGCGTAAGACCGAGTTGCGCGTAGGGCATGAGAATGAATCGCACGTAAAGAAGGCAGATCACAACCGTGAGCGCGAGTCCGCCAACTGCACCGGCGACGGTCTTCCCCGGACTCACCGAAGGAATCAGCTTCCTTTTCCCGAACAGGCGGCCGAACGCGTAAGCGCCCACATCCGTGGACCAGGTCAGGAGGAGGGGCAGCATTACCAGCGCCGTCCCCGCGGCCGCACCGATAGCGTACGGGTGGTAGCGAAGCGTGTAGACGTAAGAGATCAGCCCCGCGTACATCACTCCGAACGCCGTGATCGCAACCGAGGACAACGGCCGGCCGACAGGTCCGCGCAGCCAGATGGTGCTCGCGAAAAGAACAAGGACCATGCACACCACCGCCGTCATGGACAGCGAGTAGACGCCGAGCCGTCGCGCATGCACAGCGATGGGAAGGAGGCCCGCCAGCAGGATACCCGCCTGCTCGAGCGGCAGCGCCGTGTCGCGCGACATCCGGAACAGCTCCCAGGCGCCGAGGGCGGCGATTACCGAGAGCACGATCGTGAGCGCCCAGTCGCCGTAGTAGATCACGCCGATGCTGGCCGGGGCGGCTATCACCGCGAAGATGATGCGCCGTGTCAGCTCGGACACGATCAGACTTCCATGATTTCGGCTTCTTTCCCCTTGAGCAGCTCGTCGATGCGCGCGATTTGCTCATCGTGCAGCTTTTGCAGCTCCTTCTCTGCCTGCTTCACGTCGTCCTCGGACTGCTTTTCGAGCTTCTTCAGCTTATCGCGCGCATCCGTGCGGGCGTGGCGAATCCCGATGCGTGCCTCTTCGGCAAGCTTGTGCACGACCTTCACGAGATCCTTGCGGCGCTGCTCGTTGAGCGCGGGCAGCGGAACGCGAATGACGCCGGCCTGCGTCATCGGGTTCAGTCCGAGGTCGGATTCGCGCAGCGCCTTCTCGATCGCCGACGTCAGCCCCTTGTCCCACGGCGTCACGGTGAGGAGTCGCGTCTCCGGCGCCGACACGCTGCCAACCTGGTTGAGCGGCATCATCTGGCCGTAAGCATCGACGCGAACGGTGTCGAGCAGGCTCGTCGTCGCTTTGCCGGTGCGGATCGAAGCAAGCTCACGCTTCGACGATTCCAGCGACTTTTCCATCGCCGCGCGGCACTCCCTGGTGATCTGCGCAATTGTCATCATTGTACGATCGTCCCCACGCTCTCGCCGTGCAGCGCGCGGGCAATTTCTCCGTGACGGTGAATGTTGAGCACGATGATCGGCAGCTTGTTCTCCTTGCAGAGCGTGATCGCCGTCTGGTCCATGACACCCAGCTCGTTGACCATCACGTCGCGGTAGCTGATCTCGCGGTAGCGCGTTGCTTCGGGGTCGAGCTTGGGATTCGCGGAATACACGCCGTCCACGCTCGTCGCCTTGATGATTACCTCGGCGTGAATCTGAATTGCGCGTAGCGCCGCGGCCGTATCGGTGGAGAAGTAGGGATTGCCGGTGCCGGCCGCAAATATCACGACTCGGCCCTTCTCGAAGTGGCGCATCGCGCGCCGCCTGATGAAGGGCTCGGCAAGCGCCTCCATGTTGATCGCGGTCATCACGCGAGTCTGTACGCCGTTCTTCTCCAGCACGTCCTGCATTGCCAGCGCGTTGATGACGGTGCCGAGCATTCCCATGTAGTCTGCGCCCACCCGTTCCATTCCCATCTTCGACAGCTGGGCGCCGCGCACGATGTTACCGCCGCCGATGACCAGGCCGACTGCGGCGCCGAGTCCGACGATGTCGGAGATCTCGATCGCCAGGCGCTTCATCACTTCGAAATCGAAGCCGGTGCGCTTGT
>JACCRL010000306.1 GCA_013813605.1 Gemmatimonadaceae bacterium | reverse complement strand
CGTTTCTCGGCGTGCTGTTCCTGAGGAAGGAGTTTTACTTCCCGGCGCTCTTGCTGTACGTCCTTTATGGGCTCGCCAAGACGGTGCTGTTCGGCCTGCTCGACAAGAGGCCTCGCCGTGATTCGCCGGTGATCTCCGATGACGACGACCCCGTGGACGGTAGTCCGGAAGATGAGGACGAAGACGAGGAGATCGCCGAAGAGGCGATGGAACAACAGCGTCCGACGCGCCGCCGTCGCCGCCGCCGGCCACCGGGAGGCGGCGACCGTTCCCCCTCCCCCGGAATGGGCGGAGACGGACTCTGATGCCCGCCTTCCGCGTCGGCGTCCACATCGTTCCCCGTAAGGGGCTGCTCGACCCGCAGGGCAAGGCCGTTTCCGACGCGCTTCACACGCTCGGATTCAAGTCGGTGAAGGAAGTGCACGTCGGCCGTTATATCGTCATCGAGGCCGACGCCGGAGACGCGGGCGCGGCGGCGCAGGATGTCACCACCATGTGCTCGAAGCTTCTCGCCAACCCGGTGACGGAGGACTTCGAGATAGAGCCGCCGGTGCGCGCATGAAGTTCGGCATCGTCACTTTTCCCGGCTCGAATTGCGACTACGACGCATTCCATGCGGTGACGGAGGTGCTTGGGGAGGAGGCCGTCTACCTCTGGCACAAAGATCATGACCTCCAGGGTGCCGACGTCGTCGTGTTGCCCGGCGGCTTCAGCTACGGCGACTATCTCCGCGCCGGTGCGATCGCGCGGTTCAGTCCGATCATGCAGGAAGTGATCGCGCACGCAAAGAGCGGAGGGCCGGTGCTCGGCATCTGCAATGGATTTCAGATCGCCTGTGAGGCTGGGCTTCTCCCCGGAGCGCTGATGCGCAATCGCGACATGAAGTTCATCTCCGCTCCCCTGCTCGTGAGGGTTGAGAACTCGGGTACGCTTTTCACGAACCGGTATGCCGACGGAGAAATCCTTCGGCTGCCCGTCGCGCACGGCGAAGGACGGTACTTCGCTCCGCCGCCGGTTCTCGATGAGTTGGAGCAGGACGGCCGAGTTATCTTCAGGTACGTGACCGCAAGCGGCGAGCGGACGAGCGCCGCCAACCCCAACGGATCGGAGCGCGACATCGCCGGCATCGTCAGCGAAGATGGAAATGTCCTTGGGATGATGCCGCACCCCGAGCGCGCGTGCAGCCCACTGCTCGGCTCGGAGGACGGCGTGCGCCTGCTTGAGTCGATACTGGCGCGAGTGGCGGCCTGAGCATGGCTCAAGTGGCGGCGCGTCCCGGCGACCCGGTAATCACCCCCGCTCTCATCGCCGAGCACGGCATCAACAACACGGAATACACGCGTCTCGTCGCGATGCTCGGTCGGACGCCGACTTTCACCGAGCTGGGAATCGTGAGCGCCCTTTGGAGCGAGCATTGTTCCTACAAGCATTCACGCCCGCTGCTGCGCACTCTGCCGACGAAAGCGTCGTGGGTGCTCCAGGGACCAGGTGAGAACGCAGGCGTGATCTCCATTGGCGACGGTCTCGCCGTTGCCTTCAAGATCGAATCGCACAACCATCCGTCGGCGGTCGAGCCGTATCAGGGGGCGGCCACCGGCGTCGGCGGGATTCTGCGCGACGTGTTCACGATGGGCGCGCGTCCGATCGCGATGCTCAACTCGCTCCGCTTCGGCAGTCTTGATTCCGCGCGCGTGCGCTATCTGTTCGCGGGTGTGGTGAAGGGAATTGGCGACTACGGGAACTGCGTCGGTATTCCCACCGTCGCTGGAGAGATCGCGTTTGACCCGGCGTACGAGGGGAATCCGCTCGTCAACGCGATGTGCGTCGGCCTGCTGCACGAGGAAGATCTCATTCGGGCGAAGGCCGAGGGCGTCGGGAACCCGATCATCGCCGTCGGCGCGCGCACGGGGCGCGACGGCATCCACGGTGCCTCCTTCGCCTCTGAGGATCTCTCGGCTGCCAGCGATGCGAAGCGTCCGCGCATTCAGGTCGGGGATCCCTTCACCGAGAAGCTGCTGCTCGAGGCCAGCCTCGAGCTGATAAAGAGCGGGCACATCGTCGCCATCCAGGACATGGGCGCTGCCGGCCTCACGTCTTCCTCTGCGGAAATGGCCGAGCGTGGCGATGTCGGCGTCACAATCGATGCGGCAAAGGTCCCGACACGCGAGGCGGGCATGAGCCCGTACGAGATTCTTCTCAGCGAGTCGCAGGAGCGCATGCTCGTCGTCGCGCTAAAGGGTCACGAGCAGGATGTGGTGGACATTCCCACGCGCTGGGACCTGAGCGCGGCGGTAATCGGTGAGGTGATCGCGGAGCCGGTGTACCGCGTAACAGAAAATGGAGCGGTGGTCGCCGAGTTTCCCGGCTCGCGGCTGGTCACTGAGTGCCCCTCCTATTCTC
>JACCRL010000283.1 GCA_013813605.1 Gemmatimonadaceae bacterium | reverse complement strand
GTCCGCTTCCACGCCGCCCAGTCGATCATGGTGGGAGTGGTTCTGATCGGGCTCTACATCGCCCTTTCGATTGTTAGCACTGTGCTCGCCTTTATTCCAGTGCTGGGATGGATCGTCGCGATTCTTCTCTCGCTCGGAATTGGAATCGGGAGCTTCATGCTATGGCTGCTGCTAATGTGGAAGGCGTTCAACGGAGTAGAGTGGGAAGCGCCGATCGCCGGCAAGCTGGCGCGCAAGATGTTGGGCTCGGGCAGCAACCAGATCACCAGACCGTAGGGCTCGATGCGGAACCGGGGAATTTGCGCGACCCGTCGCGCGAAATCGGCGTGTGCAGCCGGTCCGGCAATGAACAAACATGATTGCTACGCGGGCTTGGCGATCGTGATCGGGGCGACCGCGTGTCTCGACAGATGTCGTGATGCCAGGACTGATAAAGTGACTGCCGTGACGACCGAAGCTGCCGCCGCCGCGTCATTCTGGGGTCATCACACCTGGTAGGTTAACGGAGACACATGACCCGGCCGTGACTCCGACGGAGGGCGGCGTCCTGAACTCGCAAGTCGATACGATGCCGTGCTTGGCGTTGTACGCCCGCTCGGCGGCCGCAACTTCGTCGAGCTTGCGGAACAGCGCCGCCGAATCGGTCGTCTTCGCGCAGTACGCGATGTAATAACGGGGGCCTCCGCACGCGCGTGAGCCTACCGGCGCAGCGCGGCACTCCCCATCGCTCGAACAGCCGGCGGTTTTCGCGATTGCCTTAGCCTGGTCTTCCAGCGCCACGATCGCCGCCCAGTCCGTAGTCTGCGAGTTTCCGCCGCCCCCGCCAACATCCGGGTTCGGTTTGGGGTCTCCAGGGCCGCTCGCCGCCGGAGGCTGAGCGCAGCCGCTCAAGACAGCAAACACGAAAAGCGCACAGAACCTGCGTGATATCTGCATTTGATCCCCTGCTGGTTGACCCCAGAGAGAACCCGCAGGAATCCCGCCACCGCGTTCTCCCTGCTAATTTTGGGAGGTAGATGCCACCCATCCGGAGCGCCATGGCCACCAGAACCCTTCCCGAGAAAAAGACCGGCCCCCCCTCCGGGTCCTCGGGCGCAGACCTGTCCAGCGAGCAGCTCGTCGCGGCCTACCGGAACATGTTCCTATCGCGCCGCATCGACGACAAGGAAGTCCAGCTCAAACGGCAGAACAAGATCTTTTTCCAGATCTCGGGCGCGGGGCACGAGGCGATTCTCACTGCCGCGGCGATGGTGCTGAGGCCGAAATACGACTGGTTCTACACCTACTACCGCGACCGGGCCCTCTGCCTCCAGCTCGGCGTTACGCCCGCCGAGATGCTGTACGAAGCTGTTGGTGCCGCCGTAGATCCGGCATCGGGCGGGCGGCAGATGCCCAGCCACTGGGGGCACAAGGACTACAACATCGTCTCCGCATCGTCGCCAACCGGCACCCAGTTTCTGCAGGGCGTTGGATGCGCCGAGGCCTCACTCCGCGCCAAGCTGCTCGGCATCACCGAGGGTTTCCACGACGACGAAGTAGTGCTCGTCACCACCGGCGATGGGACCACCAGTGAAGGTGAGTTCTGGGAGTCGCTCAACACCGCTGCCAACCTGAAGCTGCCGGTGGTCTATCTCGTCGAGGACAACGGCTATGCCATCTCGGTGCCAGTCGAAGTGAACACCGCCGGCGGAAGCGTGTCGAAGCTCGTGCGATCGTTCCCCAACTTCCTGATCGAGGAAGTTGATGGCTGCGACCTCCTCGCCAGCTACGATGTGATGACGCGCGCGGTCAACTACGCGCGCCAGAGAAAGGGTCCGGCGCTGGTGCACGCGAGCGTCATCCGCCCATACTCACATTCGCTTTCCGACGACGAGACGATGTACAGGCCGACCGCGGAGCGTGAAGCGGATGCCGCGCGCGATCCGGTGACGCTGTTCCCGCAGTGGCTGCTAAAGGAAGGGCACGCCACCGAGAGTGAGATAAAAAAGATTCAGGATGAAGTCGACGCGCTCGTTCTCGAAGCGACGGACGACGCGCTCGCGCAGCCTCAGCCTGGTCCCGAGACGATCTACTACGGCGTTTACTCGCCCGATGTCGATCCGACCGGCGAGCAGTTCGAC
>JACCRL010000106.1 GCA_013813605.1 Gemmatimonadaceae bacterium | reverse complement strand
CGCGTCGATGCGATGTGGGCCCAGCTCGGCATTCCGGCGCCATGACGGTCAACGCGATGATGCTGTTCGGCGAGGCGATCTGGGCCGACGTACCGTACTCGGTGTCGCGGCTCGCGTTCACGCTTGGATTCATGACGCTGATGATCGTCCTCGCCGTCGGAATCGTGCGGTGGAGGTACTCGGGGCAGCTGATCGCCGAGGTAGCGACGACGATCGGGGTGTTCCTGTTCGTCATCGGGGCGGTCGTCTACACCGCCGCCTTCCGCGGACTGCGGCCGATGGAGATGATCTTCGCGTGGGGCTTCTCGGCTATCACCATCTACTGGTTCGTGACGCGCCTCAACTCGATCGTTTCACGCCCGTTGTCACAGATGGAACGGCTCGGCAAGTCAATCAATCAGGGCGACTGGTCCGCCCTCCTGTCGCGGAGCGGCGAAGACGCTTCTTTCGAGCAGCGTGAGTTCGGCGCTGCACTGGCCGACGTCGCCGAGCTGATACGGGAGACGCAGCGGGCGGCGGAATCGGTTCTCGCCGCATCTCACGAGGTGGCAACGATCGGTGGAGCGGCGGCCGAGGCAGGCGTCCGCAACATGCAGTCGCTCGACCAGTTCTCGGGAGCAACAGCGACCAACCTGCACGTTGCGGGAAAGATCCGCGACACGGCGCAGCAGCTCACCGCCGCCGCCGGCGCGGTGCACGCATCGGCCCACGAAGCGCTGGAGATATCGCGCGCGGTGCAGGAGCGGGCGAAGGCCGGTGTCAGGGAAGCCGAGCTGGCGACGGCCGCGGTGACGGGTATCTCGGGAATCGCGCGCGAGACCGGCGATCGAATCGGTGCCGTGCGTGAGGCGACGGACACCATTGGTGAGATCACCCACGTCGTGCGCGACATCGTGACGCAGACGAACCTGTTGTCGCTCAACGCGGCGATCGAGGCGGCGCGCGCCGGAGAACACGGCAAGGGGTTCGCCGTCGTCGCCGATGAAGTGCGCAAGCTCGCCGCGCAGAGCGCGTCATCGCTGGGTCACATCGAGGAGCTGATCTCGGATGTATCGATTCGCATGGGCGAGGCGACGAGCCAGATCGAGCTGATGGACCGCTCGGTCGCCGATGCCGAGCAGGTGGCGCGAGCGGCGATGGAAGTGTTTCGGGCGATCGAGGCGGATGCGGAGCGGACGTATCAGCTCGCGTCGTCCGTCGTCGGTGCGGCGCGGCAGCAGGAAGTTCTCGTGTCGACGCTTGGCGAGGCATCGGAGTCGGTCGTTGCCGGCGCCGATAACACGGCCAGCGCAACGCGGCAGATCTCGGAGGCCAACCTCGGCGCGCGCGCCAGGAACGACCAGCTGCGACAGATGTCGGCAGCGCTGGAGACAGCGGCCGCGTCGCTGGCGGCGGTTGTCGCCAGGTTCGGCGGCAGGAAGTGACGGCAGGGCGCGAGGGACAGACGTTCGCGGGGCAGGGAGCGTTCCTTCGGCACGTGAACCTGGTCAAGCTGCCTCACACCGTGTTCGCGCTTCCCTTCGCGATCGTGGGTGTGATACTCGCCAGCCGCACAGCGCCGCTCAGCGTGGAGCAGGTCGGGTGGGTAGTGCTCGCATTCACCTCGGCCCGTTTCGCGGCAATGGGATTCAACCGCATCGTCGACCGCGAGATCGACGCCCGGAATCCGCGCACGCGGATGCGCGAGATCCCCGCCGGCGTGATGAGTGTGCGGGAAGCCGCCACGGCCGTAATCGTTGCATCGCTTCTCTTCATCGTTGCTGCATGGCGGCTCAACCCGCTCTGCCTCGTGCTCGCACCCCTCGCACTGGCGTGGGTTCTCTTCTACAGCTACACGAAACGATTCACACGCTGGTCGCATCTGGTGCTCGGCGTCGGCCTGGCGATCGCGCCGGTGGGGGGATACCTCGCCGTCACCGGAGCGTGGAGCTCGCCGTGGTGGATGCTGATCGCCCTGGCACTGGCGGTCGCCGGGTGGGTGGGTGGATTCGACATTCTCTACTCGCTGCAGGACGCAAGCTTTGACAGGGAGAACGGCCTGCATTCGGTGCCGGCTGCCT
This sequence comes from Gemmatimonadaceae bacterium, assembly GCA_013813605.1. Taxonomy (GTDB): domain Bacteria; phylum Gemmatimonadota; class Gemmatimonadetes; order Gemmatimonadales; family Gemmatimonadaceae; genus UBA4720. The sequence goes on along the minus strand of JACCRL010000106.1, from coordinate 1,361 downwards.
TCGGTGCGTCACGGGCGATCCTGGTTGCGCGAATGCTGCACGTGATCACGGTGGCGGGGCTGGCGCTGTCCGGCATCGCCGTCGGTGCCGGCACGCTGTACTTCGCTGGAGTCGCGGTTGCCGCGTCGCTGCTTCTCTATGAACACAGCCTCGTCCGCGCGGACGACATCTCGCGGCTCAACGCGGCGTTCTTCACGATGAACGGAATCATCAGCATCACGTTCAGCCTCTTCGTGCTCGCGGATCGCGTCATTCGATGACCACAACAGGATGAAGCCAGCGCCGATCATCGTCGGTATTACCGGTGCGTCAGGCGCGCCCTACGCGGTGCGTCTGCTGCAGGTGCTCACAGTTGCCAACCGTCCCGTTTCCCTGATCGTTTCGCGCTACGGGTTGCGGCTGCTGGCAACGGAGATGGGGATCGAGTCCATCGATGCCCTGCGGACTGCCGTGGGAGCTGCGGCGTGGGACAGCTGCATCACCGTCCACGCCAACGATGACCGCGGCGCGGCGCCGGCTTCGGGCTCCGCGCTCAGCGCGGGAATGGTGGTGTGTCCATGCTCGATGGGAACGCTTTCCGCGATAAGCATTGGCGCATCGCGTTCACTGATCGAGCGCGCCGCCGACGTGACGCTCAAGGAGCAGCGCAAGCTCATCCTGATGCCCCGGGAAACTCCACTGAGCGCCGTGCATTTGGAGAACATGCTGCGGCTGGCGCGTGCCGGAGCGGTCGTAATGCCGGCTTCGCCCGCGTTCTACCACCGGCCGAAAGCGATCCCCGACCTCATCGACTTCGTGGTTGCGAGAATGCTCGACCACCTCGGCGTGGAGCAGAGTCTGGTGAAGCGGTGGACTGGGGAAGACCCCGATACCGGGCAGGAGTCCGAATGAAAAAGTCGCTGCTCGCACTGCTGATTGCTTCCCTGGCAACGGGCTGCAACCTGCTCCCCGACCGGGAGGTGATTCTGGTAGTCCAGAAAATTGAAGGACCCATGACGGCCGCGATCGGCTCGCCGTTCACTGTGATCGTGACCGTTCAAACTGGCGGCTGTCTCAGGTTCGATCGCTTTACCGCCGTTCGCTCGGCAGGAGATGTTCAGTTGACCGCGCGCGGCCGGGACTCGGAGACCAGACAAACTGTTTGCACGGCGGACATCAGATTCGAGCCCCACGCCTACGTGGTCCAGCCGCCGTTTCAGAGCCCGTTCTCTGTGATTGCGATTCAACCGGACGGGAGCACGTTGTCGAAGCAGGTTTTCCCGCCGTAATCAGCAAACCTGCTTCGTCCGCTTCATCTCGTTGGGAAACCTTCGGAACCAGGACGACAACAGCAGCAACACATCGATCTCATGAGTGGGAAT
>JACCRL010000274.1 GCA_013813605.1 Gemmatimonadaceae bacterium | reverse complement strand
GCATTACGTCGGGTCTCGGTGAAGCGCCCCCGCGCAACGTGCTGGTGCTGCCGGTGCTGTTCGAGGGCGACGTAAAGGCGGTCATCGAGCTGGCGTCGTTCCTTCCGTTCAGCCAGATCCACCAGCTGTTCCTCGACCAGCTCGCGGAAAGCGTCGGCGTCGTGATCAACATGATCAGCGCCAACATGCGGACGGCGGAACTGCTCGAGCAGTCGCAGGGGCTGACGCAGGAGCTGCAGAGCCAGTCCGAGGAGCTGCGCAAGCAGCAGGACGAGCTCAAGAGATCGAACACCGAACTGGAAGCGCAGGCGACTACGCTCCGAACTTCGGAAGAGCTGCTCAAGGACCAGCAGGAAGAGCTGCAGCAGGTCAACGAGGAGCTGGAAGAAAAGGCGTCGCTGCTCGCCGAGCAGAACCGCAAGGTCGAGACGAAGAACGAGGAAGTGGAAGCGGCGCGTCTTGCTCTCGAAGAGAAGGCAGAGCAGCTCGCCCTCAGCTCCAAGTACAAGTCGGAGTTCCTCGCGAACATGTCGCACGAGCTGCGGACACCGCTCAACAGCCTGCTCATTCTTTCGCGGCTGCTCAGCGACAACAAGGACGGCAACCTGACGCCGAAGCAGGTCGAGTTCGCGCAGACAATCCTGTCGTCGGGAAGCGATCTGCTGTCGCTCATCAACGACGTGCTCGACCTGTCAAAGGTCGAGGCGGGCAAGATGGATGTGGACGCGACCGAGGTTCAGCTCGAGGAAGTGAAGGAATTCGTGGAACGGAGCTTCCGCGCCGTTGCGGAGCAGAAGGCGCTCGCCTTCAACATCGAGCTCAACAATGATGTGCCGAAGACGATCTTTACGGACGGCGGCCGGCTGCAGCAGGTGATCAAGAACCTGCTCTCCAACGCCTTCAAGTTCACGCAGGATGGCGGCGTAACGCTGATTGTCAGGAAGGCAGAGAAGGGGCGCCGCTTCCAGAATCCGGTGCTCGAGAAAGCGTCAGAAGTGATCGCGTTCTCCGTTGCCGACACCGGCATCGGCATCGCGAAGGAGAAGCAGCGTCTCATCTTCGAGGCGTTCCAGCAGGCTGACGGAACGACGAGCCGGAAATTCGGTGGCACCGGGCTTGGACTTTCCATCAGCCGCGAAATTGCGCGCCTGCTCGGCGGCGAGATCCGCGTCGAGAGCGCGGAGAAGAAGGGCAGCACGTTCACCCTCTTCCTTCCGGCCCGTTACATCCCCGGGCCCGATGCGCCGCGTCGCGATTCGTCGCTCGACGCAGCTGACATGCAGCCTTCGTACGCCCCGCGTGGGCGCGTGAAGTCGCCGCCCAATGCGCGGCCGTCGGTCAAGCTTCCTGCCCGGCCCGACCTGCGCAAGGATTATTCGGGGTCAGCGCTCCCGGACATCGAAGAGCGGCGATCGGTAGCGCAGACCGCGATTCCCGACGACCGCGAGCTGATCGAGGAGGGCGACCGCACCGTGCTGATCGTCGAAAACGACGAGAGCTTCGCCAAGGTTCTTCTCGACATGGCGCGCGACAAGGGGTTCAAGGGCATAGTGGAGCTGGACGGTGACGCAGGGCTGAAGACCGCGCGCGAGGTCAGGCCCGACGCAATCACGCTCGACGTGGACATGCCCGGCATGAACGGGCTCGAGGTGCTCGACCGGCTCAAGAGAGATACGGAGACGCGCCACATTCCGGTGCACATCATTTCCGGAGTGGAATCGAAGCGTGAAGGGCTCAAGGCGGGCGCCATGGCCTACCTGGTAAAGCCGGTCACCAGTGAAATTCTCGACGCCGCGTTCTCGCGCATTTCTTCGTTCATCGACACCTCGACGAAGAGCCTGCTCGTCGTCGAGGACAACGAGGCGCAGCGGCAGAGCATCGTCGAGCTGATCGCCCACGACGATGTCGAGATCACCGCGGTCGGGTCGGCCGAGGAGGCGCTCGCGCAGCTCAACGTGAAGCACTTCGACTGCATGGTGCTGGACCTCGGACTCAGGGGGGAAATGAGCGGCTTCGACCTGCTTGAGAAGGTGAAGTCCGACGAGGTGAAGCGCGATCTGCCGATCATCATTTATACCGGCCGCGAGCTTAGCTCCCAGGATGAGACGCGGATCAAGAAGTACGCGGAGACGATCATCGTGAAGGACGTAAAGTCTCCCGAGCGGCTTCTCGACGAGACCGCGCTCTTCCTGCACCGCATCGAGGCAAAGCTCCCGGAGCAGAAGCGGAAGATGCTTCAGCACCTTCACGACGCCGACTCCGTCGTCGCCGGAAAGCGCGTCCTGGTCGTTGACGACGACGTGCGCAATATCTTCTCGCTCACCAGCATGCTCGAGGACCACGGCATGGTCGTCAGGTTCGCGGAGAACGGCAAGCAGGCGATCGACCAGCTGAAAAAGGATCCTAACCTTGACGCGGTGCTGATGGACGTGATGATGCCGGAGATGGACGGGTACGAGACGACGCGCGCCATTCGAGGCATGAACGAGTTCAAGACCCTTCCCATAATCGCGCTCACCGCCAAGGCGATGAAGGGCGACCGTGAGAAGTGCATCGCCGCCGGCGCGTCCGACTACATCACCAAACCGGTCGACACAGAACAACTCCTCTCGCTGCTACGGGTGTGGCTGTACAGATAGCGGAGACCCTCGTCGCGGGGGACGCGCCTGACCGCAACGCCCCGAATTACAAGCCCGATCTCGAGCGCATCGAGATCGAGCTGCTGCTCGAGGGCGTGTTCCGGCAATACGGCTTCGATTTCCGGGCCTACGCCTACGCGTCCATCCGGCGCCGGCTGTGGAAGCGCATCGAGGAAGAAGGATTGAAGAGCGTGAGCTCCCTGCAGGAGCGTGTCCTGCACGACCCGCAGATGATGGAGAAGCTGCTCCTCGATTTGTCCATCAACGTCACGGCGATGTTCCGCGACCCGGGCTTCTACATGACGTTCCGGCAGCACGTCGTGCCGCTGCTCAGGACCTATCCCTTCATCCGCATCTGGCACGCGGGCTGCTCGACGGGCGAGGAGGTCTATTCGCTGGCGATGCTCCTCCGCGAGGAGGGTCTTTACGACCGCGCGCGCATCTACGCCACCGACATCAACGAGGTGGTGCTGCAGCGCGCGAAGGCCGGCATCTTTCCGCTGGAGCGGATGCAGGAGTACACCGACAACTACATCCGCGCCGGCGGCAAGAAGTCGTTCTCCGAGTACTACACTGCGAAGTACGGCGGAGCGCTGTTCGACCAGTCCCTGACCAAGAACGTCGTGTTCTCCCAGCACAACCTCGTCACCGACCGTTCGTTCAGCGAGTTCAACGTCATACTCTGCCGCAACGTGCTCATCTATTTCGACAAGACGCTCCAGTCGAAGGTCCACGGCCTCTTTTACGACAGCCTCATCACATTCGGCGTGCTCGTGCTCGGCAGCAAGGAAACGCTGCGATTCATGCAGCATGAGGAGTCTTACCAGCAGATCGCTCCCCCGGAGAAGATTTTCCGGAAGGTGCGCTGAGTGGCATTCTCCGTCGTGGTGGTCGGCACGTCATGGGGTGGCCTCGCCGCGCTCAGCAAGTTGCTCGGTGGCCTGCCCGCGGACTTTCCGATTCCCATTGTCGTCGTGCAGCACCGCGGCAAGGAGTCCGAGCACCTGCTCAGAGAGCTGCTGCAGGACACGACCAAGCTTACCGTCTGCGAGATCGAGGACAAGGATCCGCTCAAGGCGTGCACGGTTCATCTCGCTCCGTCGAATTATCATGTGTTGATAGAGCAGGGATTCGTATCGCTCACGACTGAGGACCCCGTGCGCTTCAGCCGGCCGTCGATCGACGTCATGTTCACCAGCGCCGGCGACGTTTATCGCAGCGAGACGATCGGCGTCGTGATGACCGGCGCGAACGAAGACGGCGCGCGCGGCCTGCGCCACATCGCACAGCTAGGCGGACGCGCACTGGTGCAGGACCCCAAAACGGCGGAAATTCCGATCATGCCCGCCGCCGCGATCAAGGCCGTCCCGAAGGCTGAAGTGCTGCCCCTCGCCTCCATCGCGCCTCGTCTCGTGGAGCTCTGCCAGCAGGCCAACCAGGTCGCGCGGTTGAAAACGGTATGAGCCTGGATCAGCTGAATGGGGTTGAGGCCGCGGCCCCACCCCGGGTGAGCTTGCTGCTGGTCGACGACCGGCCCGAGAACCTCCTCGCGCTCGAAGCCATCCTCGAACCGCTTGGCCAGAACCTCCTCCGCGCCAACACCGGGCCGGAAGCGCTCAAGGCGGTGCTGCAGGACGAGTTCGCAGCCATCCTGCTTGACGTGCAGATGCCCGGCATGAACGGCTTCGAGGTCGCGGAGATCATCAAGTCGCGCGAACGGTCGCGCCTGATCCCGATCATCTTCCTCAGCGCCATCAGCAAAGAGGATGCGTACGTCTTCAAGGGCTACTCGATGGGTGCCGTTGACTACGTCTTCAAGCCGTTCAATCCCGACGTCCTGCGCTCGAAAGTGGCGGTGTTCGTCGACCTCTTCATGAAGCAGAAGGAGATCCAGCGCACCGCCGACTTGCTGCGCGACAGCCAGAAGCGCGAGCTGGAGCTGGAGCACCGCACCGCCCTTCTCGAAACCGAAGCGCGATCCGCCGCCAAGCTCTCGCAGATGAACGAAGAGCTCCACCGCCGCCAGCTCGCGCTGGAGCAGGCGATGGGCGCACGCAACAGGTTCTATGCATCGATGAGCCACGAGCTGCGCACGCCGATCAACGCCGTAATCGGGTACAGCACGCTGATGCTGGACAACATTTACGGCCCGCTCAACGTGAAGCAGAAAGAAGGGCTGAGTCGCACGCTCAAGGCCGCGCGCCATCTCCTCGAGCTGGTTAACGATGTGCTCGACCTCTCGAAAATCGAGGCGGGAAAGATCGAGCTGAGCCTGCAGCCGGTGTTGTTTCCGTCGATCGTCGAGGACCTCTTCGTCACCGTGCGGCCCCTCTCCGACGATTACGGCTCGACATTGAGCCTGGAGATGGAGGGTCAGTCCACCTCGATTGTCAGCGATCCTCGTCGCGTGAGGCAGATACTCCTCAATCTCCTTTCGAACGCCATCAAGTTCGGCGAGGGGAAGCCGATACGCGTCCTTTGCAAGCAGCTCGAAAAGGGCGTCCAGGTCGAGGTCGTAGATCAAGGAGTTGGGATCGCCGAGGAAGACCTCACACGCATTTTTGAGGAGTTCGTGCAGGTGTCGGAATCCAAGCAGCCGGGCACGGGATTGGGGCTTCCGATCTCAAGACGGCTGGCCCAGCTTCTCGACGGATCGCTGACCGTACACTCCGTCATGGGAGAGGGGAGCACCTTTCGTCTCACCCTTCCGGCCTCAATTGAGGACGTAATTACGCCTCCGCGCCAGTTAAGCTCCGCTACAGCGGCCTAACGGCTCCCCGCTGGTGGCACAGCCCCTGCCCCTTATACGGTTACCGCCGTGTTGAGCGGGGGTCCTAAATGGAGGCTTCAAATGATTCGTAAGCTCATCATTCTTCCGATCGCGCTCGTTGCTTTTGCCTGCGCCAAGGACGACAACAGCAAGGTCGACGACGCGCTTAACGCCGACCTGTCGACCGCCGCACAGGCGAACCCCGTGATGCCGCTCGACAGCGTCTCGGCAATGGAACGCAACGCGCTGGTCGCGCCGGCGCCGGCTGCCGCTCCGGTAGTCAGGAGGAGCAGCGGCACGTCGACCCGCACCCCGGTTCGCCGTACGTCCTCCAGCTCGACGCGCAGACGCTCGACCACCTCGCGTGGTTCGAGTGGCAGCTCGGATGGCACGTATAGCCAGCCCGCTCCGGTATACAGCCCGGCACCCGAGCCGCAGCGTCCGATGGTCAAGAACACCAAGCGTGACGCCATCATCGGCGGCGCGGCCGGCGCGGTACTCGGCGCGGCGACGAGCAAGAACAAGGTGAAGGGCGCGATCATCGGCGGAACCGCCGGCGCCATCATCGGTGGTGTGATCGGCAACAACGTCGACAAGTCACGCCGCTAGTTCTCGGAAAGCCCGGAGAAAACGCCCGCCACGAAAGTGGCGGGCGTTTTTGTTTGTGCCCGGGCCGTGCGCGCAGCCAGGTCGCAAAGTTGTAACCGATGCGGCCATGGTCTTGTGCGGCTCCCGTTCGGGCCGTACGATGAACGCGCATGACATCAGCAGCCAGCACCCCCGGTGACACGGGTCAGTTGCGCGCGCTCTGCATCGCGCGGCACCCATTTCTGAGCGGACATCTCGCGCAGTTCTTCGGCGAGATGGGGATCCGTACGGACCACGTCGTTGGCCTCGAGGCCGCCGTTGCGTCCGCGGGAAGGGTTCGCCCGGACGTCGTGCTCTGCGACTACGACCTCCTGGCTACGTTGTCGCTCGACCAGTGGGAGCGCGATCCGCTGCTGTCCAGAACTCCCGTCATCGCCGTCAGCTTGACGCGTCGGACGCAGGAGGTGCACCTGCTGGATGTGAACGGGATAGCGGGCTTCCTGTACCTCCCGACGCTCGACCGCGATGCCGCGCTGAGAATCCTGACCGCTGCCACAAGGCGGACGAGACATGTCATGCCTTTACCGTTGATATCCGAGACAGCGGTCAGCCTGGCCTAGGAACCGTGCCAGCTGGGCACTCCTCCCCGGTCCTCCAGCCCTCCGAACCAGCTGAAACTCCCTTAAATTTCGTCCTATGGGGAGCGAGCCAATAACCAGCGTTTTCAACGACGGTTACATCAGCGAGCAGTACGATGCGTACAAACTCGATCCGGCTTCCGTGGACGAGTCGTGGCGCCAGTTCTTCCGCTTCGCCGAAAGCCTCACCGTCTCAGCTGGCCCCACCGCTCCGGCTGACTCCGCTCCGCGCGTTGCCGGGGAAGCACCCGCTCTGCGCGGGCCCGATCCCGCATTTCTGCGAGAGGTCGCCGCCGCGGCGGCGCTCGTAGATGCGATCCGCGCTTACGGACATCTCGCCGTTCCGATCGATCCTCTCGGCAGCACGCCCCCCGGTACCGCCGAGCTCACGCCGGAATTTCATGGACTCACCGACGAGGATCTCACCAGCATCCCCGGCATCGCGCTCGGCGCGACAGGAGGCAGCGCCGCCGATATCGTCGCCCGCCTCCGCGACCTGTACTCATCGCGAATCGGCTTCGAGATCGCTCACCTGGGCGCCGCCGCAGAGCGCGAATGGCTGCGCGAATACATCGAGAGCGGGAAGCTGATCGCGCCGCTCTCCAGCGAAGAGAAAAAGTCGATCCTGCGCCGTCTCACTGAGGTCGATGGTCTCGAGCGCTTCCTCGGTCGCGCCTATCAGGGGTACAAGCGTTTTTCGATCGAGGGCGGCGACATTCTTGTGCCGATGCTCGATGTCGCCATCGAGCGGGCGGCGGCAGCCGGCGCGAAGGAAGTGGGTGTCGCGATGGCGCACCGCGGCCGCATCAACGTCCTCGCGCACACGCTCGGCAAGCCATACGCGACGATCTTCGATGAATTCGAGGGACGCCACCCCGCGACTAATGCGGAGAGTGGGACGGGAGACGTGAAGTACCACCTCGGCGCGCGGGGCAAGCGGAAGCTTCCCGACGGGCTCGAAGTGGATGTCGCGCTGGTGCCGAATCCCAGCCATCTCGAGTTCGTCAATCCGGTGCTGGAAGGAGTCGCGCGTGCGCGCCAGGTACTCGCCAGCTCGATGGCCGACCGCGACGAAGCTTCGGTTGTGCCGATCTGCGTGCACGGTGACGCCGCGTTTCCCGGCGAAGGCGTCGTCGCCGAGACGTTCAACATGTCGCGGCTGCGCGGATTCAGGACGGGCGGGACGCTCCACATCATCGTCAACAACCAGGTCGGCTTCACTACCGATCCTGACGACGCGCGCTCGACGCACTACGCAAGTGACCTCGCGAAGGGATTCGAGGTGCCGATTGTGCACGTGAATGGCGACGACGCCGAGTCGTGCGTGCAGGTGACGCGGCTGGGGATAGACTATCGCGCGAAATTCGCCAAGGACTTTCTGATCGATGTCGTCGGCTACCGCCGTCACGGGCACAACGAGACCGACGAGCCTTCGTTCACGCAGCCGCTGCTGTATCAGCGCGTCCGAGCGCATCCGACACCGCGGGAAGTGTGGGGCCAGCGTCTGGTCGCCGAGGGGACGATTACGGCTGACGAAGTAACGACCCTCGAGAAGGAAGTGACAGCAAACTTCGAGCGCATCCAGTCGGCGACGAAGGACGGCGCCATCAACGCGCCCGAGCACAAGCCGCCAAAGCAGCCGGCGGTGAAGACCGACGTTGCACAACCCGCCACCGCGGTTGCCGCTGATGTCCTCATTGCTCTGAACGATCGGCTGCTGACGTGGCCGGCCAGCGTGAAGGTGAACCAGCGGTTGGGGAAGACGCTGCTGCGCCGGCGCGAGGCGATGGGCGACGCCGGCGGTATCGACTGGGGTCACGCCGAGTCGCTCGCGTTCGCATCGCTGCTTGGCGAAGGCACGTCGATCCGGCTTACCGGACAGGATGTCGAGCGCGGCACCTTCTCGCACCGGCAGGCGGTGCTTCACGACGCCGAGAGCGGTGAGGTCTACACTCCGCTCGCGCACGTCGCCGACGGCAGGAGCGCTGGCGCGATCGAGATCCACAACAGTCCGCTGTCGGAGACAGCGGTGCTCGGCTTCGAGTACGGCTACAGCACGGCGGCCGAGCGGACGCTGGTGCTATGGGAGGCGCAGTTCGGCGACTTCGTGAACGTCGCGCAGCCGATACTCGATCAGTTCATCGCCGCCGACCGTGCGAAGTGGGGCCAAGACTCGAGCGTGGTGTTGCTGCTGCCGCACGGGTACGAAGGGCAGGGGCCGGAGCATTCGAG
>JACCRL010000261.1 GCA_013813605.1 Gemmatimonadaceae bacterium | reverse complement strand
GTCCTGGCCTGGATACGTTCAGGCGCGGCGGACGCGGTGGAAGTGGAGACCGAGTAGCGCCGCCTTACTCGCGGCGGCAACTTTTCTGCCCGCACCGCCTCCGCCGGAAGCACTTCCACAACTCTTGCCGATGCGACGTTTCCTAAGAGACAACGGCCTCACCCTCGTGCTGCTCGCGCTGTTCGCGTTCAGCATGGCGGGCCAGATCATCTCCGGCCACCGATCGTTCAATATCGAGCAGGTGGACCACGGCAACCCCACCTTGTCGACAGGCGAGTACCTCAGGTCTGCACACTTCGTTGAGGCGACGTTCGAGAACTGGGAGTCAGAGTTTCTCCAGATGGGGGCATTCGTATTGCTGACTATCTGGCTCTTCCAGAAGGGATCGTCCGAATCCAAGAAGCCGGAAGAGACGGAGGAGCCGGTCGATGCAGACCCACGGAAGGCGAAGAACAAGAAGGACGCACCCTGGCCGGTGAGGCGGGGCGGGTGGATGCTCCGCATCTATGAAACGTCGCTGAGCCTTGCGCTCTTTCTGCTTTTCCTGATTTCGTTCGTATTGCACGCCGCAGGTGGTGCCCGTGAGTTCAGCGAGGAGGCCGTAATTCACGGGCGCTCGCCGATCTCCACCTGGGAGTTCATGCACACATCGCGCTTCTGGTTCGAATCCTTCCAGAACTGGCAAAGCGAATTCCTGTCCATCGCGATTCTCATTGTCCTCTCGATATTCCTGCGGCAGCGGGGATCGCCGCAGTCCAAGCCGGTGGCAGCGCCGAACGACGAAACAGAGGACTGACAAAGCCGAGCCGCCGGATAACCCGGCGACTCGGCTGCGCCTTACCGCTTTCGCGGGGCGGGAGCCTGATCGGGCGGATCGAAATGATCGAAGGCGATATTTGCGACGGCGAGCGCGTTGGCGATCACGCGTGAATCGTCGCTGACCCGGCGGGCGGCAACCATGTGGTTCACGAACCACTGTCCGCGCTGCGTGCCCAGGTCGTCGTAACGCACGCCGCCACCACTGGACGATGAATGGATGATCCGCCCGCCGCTCGCGTAAATCGCGACGTGACTGATCTCGCCATTCTGCGCGAAAAACATGAGGTCCCCTTCGCGCAGACTGGCGACGCGCGCGTCAACCCCGACTCCCGCGGCCGCCATCTGGCGTGACGTACGCGGCAGGCTGACTCCCTGACGCGAGTAGACGTACTGCACCAGTCCAGAGCAGTCGAACCCCGTTTCCGGCGAAGACCCTCCCCATTTGTACGGTACGCCGATGTAGTTCTCGGCGTCGGGCACGACGCGGCGCGATGCGCCACGCGCTGACGTGGTGCTCACCGGCCATCGCGTAGAAGGAGTAGTCGTGCGCGGGCGGCGAGCCGACGGCGGGTTGTCCGTGCGTCCGCGTGAGTAAACGCTGCCGCTGCCGGCGCGAGAGCGCGTTCCGCCTCCGAATCGCAGCGAGAGACCAACCCGGATTTCGGGGTTGCGCACGAACTGTGAATCGGTAAACGTCGCGCTCGAAGCGAGCTGGCGCAGACGCGTCTCGGCGCTCACGGAAAGCACCGACCCGAGCGGAATCTGCGCTCCGCCGCCGTAGCTCCAGGTGCGAATGACATCGGTAAAGGCACCGGTTTTGGTGCTGCTCTGCATTCCCAGCCCCGCGAAGGCATAAGGAAGAATTCCGGTCGTGACCCGGCTGTTGACCGGTCCCAGCACCAAGTCGGCATCTGTCGCCCACGCCAGCTTCGAGTTGCCCGCACCGCTGAAAGTCTCATAGGTCGTTGAAGAAGCGCCGAGAGCTCCGCTGACACGAGCGCCGAGGAAAGGCATTCCAATGCTCATCGCCATGCCGCCCATCGTGCGCGTCAAGGGCGTTGCGCTCACCAGGGTGCCGTACCATTCGACGGCGCCAGTGGTCTGGGCCGGGGCACGGATGGGCAGTAGTAGCGTGGCCGCGAGAGAAGCAATCAATGAACTACATACAATCCTCACAGGAGGACTCCACGGAAGAGGTTGACCCCTTAATTGGCATTGAAAGGACCATTTGGCACGTTTTTAACAACTCTCGTCACCACAACGACTTGAGTACGCGGATCGAGTCCGCAAGCACCCTGCTGTCTCAAGCTGAGGACAGGAATTGTGGAAAGCGGAACGCCAGTTGCGCAAAGGAGTAGAGAGCAGGGTGTTGGCA
>JACCRL010000187.1 GCA_013813605.1 Gemmatimonadaceae bacterium | reverse complement strand
GGGCGATGGCGGCGGACTGGCTGGCTCAGGGGCTCACGCGCGTTGGCGGGATCGAGGTCGTTGACGCACGGACGACGCTGGTGACGGGCGAGGTGGTGGACAAGATTCCGTGGCCATTCAAGTCGCGCGACCGGCGAAGGGCGCTCGCCCAGGAGACAGGCGCCGGAATTGTGCTCTCCGGCCGTATCTACCGCGACGGCGATTCGTTGCGCATCCAGGCGAAGATGAGCGACGCGGAGTCGGGAAAGCTGCTCCGCGCGCTTACGACCGTCAGCGGTCCGGTCGCCGAGCCGACCAAGGTTCTCGACATGCTGAACCGTCGCGTGGTCGCCAACGTAGCCCAGGCGATGGACACGATTGCATCGAGTCTTGGCACCTACTCCGAGCCGCCTTCGCTGGAGGCATACGAGGAAGCCCGAAAGGGCGTCGAGGCATATTTCCGGCAGGACACACTGGTCTTCGCTCATTTCGGGCGCGCAATCGCGCTTGACTCTACCTACGCAACACCTGTTGTCCTTCTCGCATTCAGCCGACTATATCGTGGCTACTACGACGAGGCGGAGACGATGGTGGCACGTGCCCACCAGCTGCGCGAGCGAATGGCCCCGGCCGACAGGACGATGCTTGCTCACGTGGAAGCGGGGCTTCGCGGAGACGGCGATGCGTTGCTGCGCACCTCCGAAGAGTTCATGCGGGTGACTCCGGGATCCGCCGAGAGTCCGCTGCTGGTGGCGAGTACGGCTCTGGCTACGGGGAGGCCGCGACTCGCGCTCGCCGTTCTCAAGGTCACCGATCCCGATCGCGGGCTGAATCTGGCCGGGGCTTTCTACTGGTTCTACAGGGCCGGCGCGCTGAACGACATCGGGCAGTACGCTCAGGGGCTCGACGTAGCCAATCAGGGCTTGCGCCGTTTCCCGACCAACGGCTCGCTCATATCGATCAAGGGCGAGTCGCTGCTGCGGCTGCGCAGGTTCAGCGAGCTCGACGATCTCATCGAGAACGCGCCCACGGGCCGGACGTCGCGCATCATCGCCCAGGCCCGTCGAGCGCATCAGTTCGCAACCATTTGCCGCACGGAAGGCCTCGAGAAAGATGCGCATCGCATCGCTTCGACGTGGTTCGCGCGGGTGCAGGCTTCGCCCGACACATCGATGGGAGCAAGGATGGCGCGCATCTCCCTGCTCAGCTCACTTGGCCGCTGGAACGAGGTGCTTCCGATGGTGCAGGAGGCGATGCCGCGTGTACCGAAAGAAAACACATTTCTTCGGCGTCACCTGCAGAGCGTGGCCGGTGTGACTGCGGCGCGCCTGGGGAACGCGGGTGAAGTGGCGAGACTGGAGGCAGAGCTAGCGGCCGAAGCGGGCCGGCACGATTTCGGTGGCAGCAAGGTTATGCGGGCGCGCATCGCTGCTCATCTCGGCCAGCGGAGCCGCGCGGTGGGTCTCCTCCAGCAGGCGCTGGCGGAAGGTGCGAATCTCACTGTTCCGTTTAACATTTTCGAGCGGGACGGGCTGTTGCTTCCTCTGCGCGGGTACGGGCCGTTCATGGAGCTCTTGAAGCCGGTGGGATAAGGACTCCCACGATAATCCGCTGAGTTATTCTGGCGATAGTCGGAGCGCCATTTTTCCGACGGAACGTCGCCGCGACCTAGTCGATCGCGGCGCGGTGCGCCCTCAGCATTTCGTCGCCTGAATGCAGCATGCCCTGCTTCATCGGCTCGATCATGCCGCCCTCTCCGAATTCGTTCCATGCGTAGGTAATGACCTGCTCGCGGGTGTAAGGCAAATTCCTGCGCGCAAACTGCCGTGCCTCCCTGAGATGTGCGGTAAACTGCGCTGGCGTGGGTACAAACTTCACCTTCTCCGGCCTTCCCCACGCGGTGGAGTCGTATCCGACTGTCGCGGGCACCCAGTATTCGATACCAGTCCGCCGGCAGATCGCGATCGCTTCGCTCCACCTTTGTCGGTAGATCGCCATCGCGCCACGCCATGAATCCGAGTAGAGCAGATATTCGGTAAACGCGTCGAAGCCCCACGACTTGAGCAGGGGGAACGATTCCGGGAGGCTGCTGGTGGCAACCATGTAGGGCTTCTGCCCGGTGTGCGATCGGATCTCGCTGCTGACTGCGTTGAGAACCCGCGCGGGCGAGAGGCCGAACTGGCGCTGATAGAACGTGAGCGCGTGGGCCGCGCCCAGGAACAGAACCGGCCGGCCATCGACGCGCAGATAGCTCGAGCGGGCCATGTAGCGCGTCGCCAAAGTACGCGCATAGTGGCGCCAGCTGCCCTCGGCCTCCGCGATCTTCCATCTGCGGCCCTTCAGCTCGATCCAGTAGTTCGCGTCGGACTTCGATGCGTCCCACATGGAAATACAGAAGCTTACCGGCGACCTGGCCGGGTGGAGATCGGGACAGTGCGACATGAGGAGTGGATCCAGGTACGGTCGCCAGCGGACGAGCGACTTCGGCTGAGTCATCTCATGCGCCCATTCCACCTGATAGCAGGCGTAATCGATGCCGCCAGCCTGCATCCATTTCACCCGCTGAGCGGTTACGGCCGGATTGCGCTCGTCATATTCGCCGAGCGCAGGCACGCGGTCCCTGGTCTGCAAGACTTTCCACGGCCACCTGTTCGGGGATTGCACGCCCGGCACGCGCCCGTGGTCGGGGCGCGGGCTTGCCCAGCCGCAGAAGACGCTGACGCCGTGTTGCACGAATGAAAATACCCGTGCCGCCTTGCCGTTGGGAGGCGATACCGTCGATTCTCGAGCGTGTAGCTCATAAGGGCTCGACTCGGCTCCCTGCGGCCGATATCCTTTGCCTGAGCGGAACTGCCCCTTATCCGCTCATTATCCGACCTGATTCAGGAAGCCTTATGCGCTCGAGCCTCCTCGTCGCCTCGCTCGTCAGCCTCGCAGCCTGCTCGACCTCACGAACCGACGAGGCGAGGCGAGCGAATTCGTCGGTAACGGCACAGTCTGATTTGTCGCGCCCTCTCGCATCAACGGGCGGGTTTATCCGTCCTGAAGCAGTGCGCTACGATCCTGACCAGGACGTGTACTTCGTGAACAGCTGGGGACTGGGTCCGAGCGGCGCAAAGGACAACAACGGCTTTATCTCACGCATGGCGCCGGATGGTACCGTCGAGCAGCTCCGGTTTATCGCCGGTGGCGCGGCCGGAGTAACGCTGCATGCTCCGCGTGGCATGACGGTCACCGGCGACACGCTCTGGGTAGTGGACGCCGACGCGGTGCGCGCTTTCAACCGCCGGACGGGCGCGCTGCTCGCGACGGTGGATTTTTCAGAGTACAAGCCTGGATTCCTGAACGACATCACCGCAGGAGAAGACGGACTGTATGTGACCGATACGGGGACCAACCACATTTACCGGATCGCCGCCGGGCGCATCAGCGTGGCGCTACAGGATTCGGCGCTCGGTCGCCCGAACGGTATTACCTGGGACGGGTCAGGCCGCCGCTTCATCGTCGTCCCGTTCGGTGGCGAGTCCGTAATCAGGGCGTGGACGGCCGGAAGCAGGACGCTCTCCGAAATCGGCAGAAGCAGCGGTGCTGAATTCGACGGCGTCGAAGTGCTTGCCGGAGGCCGCGTGCTCGTCGCGAGTCAGCGAGATTCCAGCCTGCACCTTTTTAGCGGGGGCGCGGGCCGGCCGATCATCCGTACCGGAGGCGAGCCTGCCGACATCGGCGTCGACACCCGGCGCAACCGGGTCGCGGTTCCCTTTGTCGCCCGGGACCTGGTCGAGATCTGGCAGCTACCGCCGCGCTGAGAGCTGAGGCGCGGCCGTCAGCGCCCGCAGAGCGCGCTGACGCGTCGCTATTCAAGGTGAATGGGTCGCAATAAATCAGTCGGAACGAACGATCCGCGGTTGTGGCCGGGCGCGCGACGGGATTAAAAGGAACCGGAGCGGCGCTTTTTCAGGAGATAACCGTACATTAGACTCCTGATCGAGGGAGTGGCCACCGGATTGACGTCAGACCTTAGCGAACATCTCCAGAAAGCACTCGGAACCGCCTAGTCCGTAGATGGCGAGCTCGGTGGTGGCGGGATGTCGCGCGTGTTCGTCGCACGCGAGATTTCGCTTGGCCGGGACGTGGTGGTGAAGGTCCTCCCGCCGGAGCTCGCGGGGGAGCTCTCGGCAGAACGCTTCCGTCGCGAGATCCAGCTCGCCGCCCGGCTTCAGCATCCGCATATCG
>JACCRL010000182.1 GCA_013813605.1 Gemmatimonadaceae bacterium | reverse complement strand
GGATCGGGCGAAGGAGGATCGACGAGCGGGAACGCCAGCACGCGCCCCGGCTGCGGCTCGGCCCTGAGCGTTTCGATGATCGCATCGGCAGCGTACACGCGTGACGCGGGCTCTGAAAACATCCAGTAGCCGCGCATTACTGTCCAGAGATCGAGAGCCATCACGCCAGCGAGCGCGAATACCGCGAATCGCGCGGGAAGCTTCCCGCGGGCGAGGAGAAGCGCGAACGCGCCCGTCAACGCGACAAACAGGAAGGACCGCCACGCGCCGATGATCAGTGGGCCATTGTTCGCATCGACCCGGTCCGCGAGCCGCGGATCGGCAAGCGTGCTGGCGACGCCGGTCAGTCCTCCCACCGTCGCCAGAGCGGCCACAGCCAGAGCGGCGGCCGTCCAGCCGATGAAGTACCGGCGCGGGATGCGGAGTGCGAGCAGTCGCTCGGCTCCCGCGCACGCAAGCAGCGCCAGAGCCAGCGCGCCGACAAAAAAGATCGTCGCCGGGGCGCGGAAAAACTTTGTGCCGGGCACGATCGCGTACGGGATGCGATAAAAGGGCGTGTGACCGCCCATCGCCCAGAGAAGCGAAACGAGCAGCGTGGCGGTCCAGAAAATCACCTGCTTCCGCCGTGGATCGGCGCGCAGCCCAAAATACGCGGCGCCGGCGAGGACGAGCACGACCGCGCCCATGTAATCGCTGTGCAGATGAATGCCGTTCTCGCCCCAATACGAGTTGAGCATTCCCGAGAACTGCGGGAGGTACGTGTTGAACAGTTCCGCCGGCGGCCACGCGTAGGACGTCGCGTGCTCGTAGCTCGACATACCACCGGCGCGCGGGGACCACGCAACGTATTCCCTTACCGGCAAGTACTGGATAGCCCCGATTGCCAGCCCGAGAATCACTGCGCCAAAGGCGAGGGCGAGGCGCTTCACCGCATCGTTTTTCGCCAGCTTGCTGCCGTCCAGCGTGTCAAATGCGATGAAGAGTGCGTACGCACCCGAGGCGAGCAGCATGTACTGAAGGAGCTGCGGATGCGGACTGAGAACCGCTAGCCCGACGATCAGTGCCAGCGCGCCCCAGCACCACCTCGCGCCGTCGCGCACGCCGCGATGCAGCACCCACAATGCGAGCGGGAAAAGCGCGCTGACGAATAGCTTGCCGTCGTGCCCTGGCGACACGTATGAAGCGATCTGCCCGCCCATCAGGTATGCAAGCCCGCCGATCAGCGATCCCGCGAACCCGAAGCCAACCGCTCTCAGAAATCCGAACGTGAACAGTCCGGCAAGAAAGAGGTGAATGATGAAGCCCCACGTCATCGCGACATCCGTGGGTAGCAGCATGCGGAGAAGGAATGTCGGATAGAAGATGTCGCCGTGCATCGCCGCTACGTACGGCATTCCGCCGAAGAGATACGGATTCCAGAGCGGAAAATGTCCCGCCGACCGCAGCGTGCTCGCGGCAAACTCGCGAAACGCGTAGCCGGCGATGTATTGATCGCTGTGCGGGTTGACGAGGAATTTCCCAGCCAGGGCGGGATACGCGAGCGAAAGCGTGCCCAATGCGTAGACGAGCGAGGCCCAGCCAAATGCGAAGCGCGGCGCCGGTGGCGCCGCGTCTGAAGTGATTGCTTCCCCGCTGTTGCGCGGGCGTGATCTGGATGTTGCCATTGCGTTCAGCCTGGTAGAGACCTGCGAGTTGCTCCTAGAGCAATGTAAACTCCGCTTGGCACCAACTCGACAACCGTCAGCCACAGCCGGGCGGCGATGGCGACGAGCGCCGCGTCTGCTTCGTTCGCCAGACCCAGCTGCGTCATCGCGGCGGCGAGGGCGATTTCCCTCACGCCCAGGCCGGCAGGCGCGATCGGGGAGATGAAGCCCAATATGTACGCGGCGGTGTAAACTGCGATGTAAGAGGCGATTTCGCCAGACGCGGAGCCGAGCATCCCGCGCACGAAAAGCTCGAACGCGAGGCCGTAGAAAATCCACGACAGCGTGCTCGTCAGCGTGGCGGTCCAGATGCTCGCGGCCGGAATGGCCGGCGGCGTCAGCTCCCGGCCCATCAGCTTGCCAAGCCATCCGGTGAGCGGCGGCAGCAGTCTCGGAGCGGACAGCAAGCCGGCGATGACGACGGCCAGAATTGCCGTAGCGAGGTACGGCCGGCCGAGCAGCTTCGCACCGGTCAGCGCAACAATTGCCGCTCCAGTGGCGAGGCTCACCATCTGCATCACGACCGACGATCCAGCCGCCGCTAATCCGGAGATGCCGCGCCCCCGCGCCATCACACCCATCGCCGTCAGGGACCAGATGTTTCCAGGCACGTACTTGCCAAGGTTGGAGAGAAACCAGATTCGCGAGGCATCAGACCACGACAGCGGCGCGGCCCATGCCCAGAGAATTCTCCGCCAACCCTCGATCAGCAGCGCGTACGTGATCAGGACGAGGAGCGTTGCGATCGCAATCCACTTCCAGCCGAACTGGATGTGCGAGAGCCGACTCCCGACCTGGCCCCACTGGCCGGCCAGCGAACGCGCGGCGAAGTAAATGACAGCGGCGGCGAATATCCACTGCGCGCCGAGGAACAGCGTCTTACGCGATACCGCCAAGGACCTGCCGGTAAATGCCGGCGTAGCGCCGGGCGACTGATTCCGGCGCAAAGGTCGACAGCGCATAGAGCCGCCCGGCCTTCGCGAGATCCATCGCCGCTTCACCGCTCCCGATCACCTCATCCAATGCCGCAGCCAGCGCCTGGCGATCGCCCGGAGGAACCAACATGCCGGTTTTGCCATTCTGAATGACATCGCGAAGCCCGCCCGAGTCGAACGCAACGACGGGAGTTTCTGACAGGAGGGCCTCAACTGCCACGAGTCCGAGTCCTTCATCGATCGATGGGACGACGACCGCGGCGGCCCGCTGGTATAAACCCGGCAGCTCCCGCCGCGGAACCTGACCGAGCCAGCTGACGCGCGCGCCGAGCCCGAGCTCGCCGGCAACTTTCTGAAGCGCGTCCTTCCCCGCTCCCTCTCCAACGATGTCCAGCGCCGTCGTTCCTCTCATGAGGGCGAGCGCATGAAGCAGATGCTCGAGACCCTTCTGTGCGGAGAAGCGCCCGACGAACAGCAGCCGCTCTCCCTTCGGTGCTCCGGGCTTGAAGAGGTTGGTGGCGACGGGCATCGGCGCAACCGTAGCATTCGTGCCGGGCGCGAGCTTCTCGGCTTCGTCGCGCAACCAGCGCGAAACGGCGGTGACCGCCGTCGAGTGGCCCATGACGTGACGAAACAGCGGCCTCGCCACACCGACTGTCTTTGCGAGCCGTACATCCGTCCCATGAAGCGTCGTCACCATCGGCACGTGCGAGAGTCCGCGCAGCCAGGTTCCTACGAGGCCGTTGGGGAACCACCAGTGGGCGTGGATCAGGTCCGGCTCGAACTCGCGCCGCGCGCGCACGGCGTGAACGAAATCGGAGCCCATGAAGCCGACGAGCGCGAGGCGCGCGCTCCACGACGAGGCGACATCCTTCGCCATGTTGCCGGTGTAAGCCAGCTTCTCGAAGCGGCGCGGCGCGTAGCGAAATCTCTCGATCGGGATTCCCTCGAGCGTTTCGGTCGCCGGCAGGCCCGGCCCCGCCGGCGCCACGACCTTCACGTGCACGTCCTCGTCGCGGAGGGCAACGGCGAGACGGAGAAGGAATGAGCCGGCGGCATCTCCTTCCCGCTGCGGGTAGGAGTGCGTCAGGAAAAGTACGTTCATCGCTTCAGCGGTTGTCGTCGGAGTCGCGAGCGCGCGTGAGATCCTCGACCTGCTTTCTCAGCTGGCTCATCTCGGCGCGCTGCGCTGCGATCAGCTCGCCGATCAAACCAGTCGCGAAAAATACGCTGCCGACCGTGAGACAGACCTCGACAAGATTGATGAGCGGCCGGAACCCAACGCCGCCGATGACACGCCAGAGTATCGCAATGATCCCGACCAGCACGCCGAGCACGAATAGCGCGGCGCCGAGCATGCCGAAGAGAAGCAGCGGCTTGCGCGCGAAGCGGAGCTCGAACCACACCGCCAGCATGTCGAGCACGCCGACGGGTATGCGTCCGATGCCGAACTTGGAGGTGCCTGCGTGACGAGGGTACAGCGGCACCGGCACTTCAGAGACGGTGAACCCTTCGGCGACAGCCATCACGACCATGTACCGGTGCCAGTCGGGCCGATTGGGAAGCGCATCCATTACCTCACGCCGGTAAGCCTTCACCGAATTCAGATCACGCACGGGAACCTTGAAGAGCGAGCGGCTGAGGCGGTTGTAGATGCCGGACACGAACGCTTTTTCGTACTTGCCCTGCTTGAATCCGGTGACGATGTCCGACTCGCCATTGATAACAGGCTCGACGAGGCGCGGAATGTCCTCCGGCTTGTACTGGAGGTCGGCCGGATAAAAAACGAGCACCGAGCCGCGTGCGTGCAGGTATCCGGTTCTCAGCGAGTCGGCGATGCCGCGTGACAGGCGATGGCGTACGGGGTGGAGAAAGGAAAACTTCGCGGCAAGCGCGGTGAGCACTTCCCAGCTCCCGTCAACCGAGCCGTCATCGACGACGACGACTTCGTATCTCGCCGGATCGTGCGCAAATGCAGCCTTCGCCTGCTCCATGAAGAGCGGCAGGTTGGCGGCCTCGTCCTTTGCCGGAACGAGCACGCTTACCTGGGGATTGCCGCTCGCGCCACGAAGCCCGAGGGGGCCGATGCGCGGCGCGACTTCGGGGCGGGGCGCGGTCATACCCGCTTGCGCATGCGGGCGGAGAGAACGCCAAGCTGGTCGCGGTACTTAGCCACCGTGCGGCGCGCGATCTGGACGCCGCTCTCGCGCAGAATGTTGACGATCGCCTGATCAGTGAGCGGGTGCTTGGGATCTTCTTCCTGGACGAGCTTCTGCAGCTGCGCCTTGATGCCGCGCGCGGAGACGTCCTCGCCATCGGCGGTGGCGAGTCCTGACGAGAAAAAGAACTTGAGCGGCAGCACCCCGCGCGGAGTCTGCACGAACTTCTCGTTGGTGACGCGGCTGACGGTGGACTCGTGCATGTTGATCACCTCCGCTACTTCGCGCAGGGTGAGCGGCTTGAGCTGCTGAATGCCCTTCTCGAAGAAGTCGCGCTGACGTTCGACGATGTAGTTCATCACCTTGAGCATCGTCTGGCGCCGCTGTTCGATCGCCTGGATCATCCAGTTGGCCGAGTTGAGCTTGTTGGAGATGAACTCCTTGTTCTCGCCGTCGAACTTCTTCTTGTCGCGGGCGATCTCCTGGTAGGCGCGACTCAGCTTGAGACGGGGCAGGTTCGCATCGTTGAGAAAGACGTGATACCGGTCGTCGATCTTGTCCACGATGAGGTCGGGGATGATGTAGTTCTCGTCGCGCGTGCTGTACTGCAGTCCAGGCTTGGGATCGAGCTTGGCAATCTCGTCGGCAGCCTTCTGCACGTCGATCGCGCTGATGCCGAACCGTTTGGAGATCTCGCTCCATCGGTGGTTGATCAGCTCCTCGAAGCAGTCGCGCACAAGCCGGTACGGGACAGACTGCTCGAGTCCGGCCTCCTTCAGCTGCAGGAGCAGGCACTCGCGGAGGTCCTGCGCTCCGACGCCCGGCGGATCCAGACTCTGGATCGTGTCCAGCATCTTCTGCCCCTCGTCGGGGTTGTATAGCGGCAGGTCATCCACATCCCGGCCCGCCTCCTCCGCCGCCTTGGTGACGAGCTCGTTGAGGGTACGCAGGATGTCTTCCACGCCGCAGGCGAGGTAGCCATCCTCGCTGATGTTGCCGATGAACTCGTCGGCGAGCAGAATCTGGCGCGGCGTCAGCTCGAGCAGGCTCACCTGGTCGCGAAGGTGATCGCTCAGGTCGCGCGTGGCGACCGTGACGGGCTCGAAATACTCCTTCTCCTCGTGCTCTTCGCGGCGCCCGCCGGCGGTGTCGAATCCATCGAGCAGAATTTCTTCCCAGTCGATCTCGCCGGTGCGGTCGTCGGTTTGCTCCGGCTGCGGCTCCTCACCCTCCGCCTCGCCCTCCTGCTGCTCCTCTTCCTCCTCGTCCTCGGCTTCGACGAGGTCGAGAAAGGGATTGTTGAGAAGCTCCTGCTTGAGGTGCTGCTGGAGGTCGAGCAGCGGCATGTACAGGAGATCCATCGCCTGGTAGAGGCGTGGATTGATCTTCAGCTCCTGCCTGACCTGGGTGGACTGATTGAGGCCCGGCTTCATGAGGCAGCCGCCCCTTCCCCAGAGCGCGAGAACCGTTCGCGCAGGCGCGCCGCAAGCGTGGGCCCGAGGTAGATCTCGGCGACGGTGTCGTCGAACACGAGCTCGCGCACCGTCCCCGAGACCTTCACCTGGCCATCGTACATGATGTAGGCGCGGTCGACGATGTCGAGCGTCTGCTCGACGTTGTGGTCGCTGATCAGCACGCCGATGCCCCGGTGGCGGAGCCCGGCAACGATTGTCTGTATGTCGTGCACCGCGATGGGATCTACCCCGGCGAACGGTTCGTCAAGCATCATGAACTTCGGATCGGTTACGAGTGCGCGTGTGATCTCGAGCCGGCGGCGTTCGCCGCCCGAGAGAGCGTAAGCCTTGCTCTTCCTCAGCCGCCTGATGCCGAGCTCGTCGAGCAGGCGCTCGAGGCGCTCGCTTCGCTGTGCCGCATTGAGTGGAAGAGTCTCGAGAATGGCCAGAATATTGTCTTCCACGGACAGCTTGCGGAAGATTGACGGCTCCTGGGAAAGGTAGCCTATCCCGCGACGCGCCCGCTGGTACATGGGAAGTTTCGTGATGTCCTGCCCATCGAACACGATGCGACCGGAGAGAGGCTGAATCAGGCCGACGATCATGTAAAACGTCGTCGTCTTGCCGGCTCCGTTGGGGCCGAGCAGGCCGACGATCTCTCCCTGCTGCAGGCGGAGCGCGACGTCGTTCACGACGCGGCGGCCGCGATAAATCTTCACCAGCCCTTCGGCCTGAAGCACGCTCCCTCTGGCGGCAACAGCCCCACCGGCCAGCTCGAGTCTCGAATGCTCGCCGGTTTCACGCATTGCAGCGGCGAATTCCGATCGATTCGGAGTGATTTCGCTCCAGAGGCCGGGCTCGATCCTGACGCAACCGGTGTCCGATTCGAGGTCATCCCCGAGCGGCAGGAGCACGCCGCGCTCAACGAGGCGAGGGAGAATGGAGGTCGTGAGATACGCGCGGACCTCGTCGAGGCTCAAACGGCCCGCCTCGCGCTCAGCGTCCTGTCCCCTTGCGCGCATCGCACCCAGGTGATCGTTGCGGTAATGGGTCGCAATATCGGCCATTCGAGCTTCGCCGCCGCTGTCCGCCGCGCGCACGATCGCGTCGATCG
>JACCRL010000422.1 GCA_013813605.1 Gemmatimonadaceae bacterium | reverse complement strand
AGCGTGAGGTACGCGTACTTCGCGAGAAAAACGGGAACGTGCCAGGGCCTGAACTCGTTGGTGAGCATTCCTCAGCCGGACATGGGAAGGCGGATGCCGGTGTTGCGCGCGGTTTCGAGCGCTTCCTCGTAACCAGCATCGGCGTGGCGAATAACGCCGGTGCCCGGGTCGTTGGTGAGCACCCGCTCGAGTCGTACGCGCATCTCCGGCGTTCCGTCGGCGACGACCACCTGTCCGGCGTGCAGCGAGTTGCCGATGCCGACGCCGCCTCCGTGATGAAATGAAACCCACGATGCGCCGCTGGCGACGTTGAGCATCGCGTTGAGGAGCGGCCAGTCCGCAACGGCATCGCTCCCGTCGCGCATCCCCTCCGTCTCGCGAAAGGGGGACGCGACGCTGCCGGTGTCGAGGTGATCGCGCCCGATCGCGATAGGTGCGCTCAGCTCCCCCGACGCGACGAGGTCGTTCATCGCGACCCCGAATCGCGCACGGTCTCCCTGGCCGAGCCAGCAGATCCGCGCCGGCAGGCCCTGGAACTCGATCCTTTCGCTGGCGAGCTCGATCCAGCGGTGGAGGTGTGTGTCGTCCGGGAACAGCTCCCTCGCAAGCGCGTCCGTTCGTGCGATGTCGCGCCGGTCGCCGGAGAGCGCCACCCACCGGAAAGGTCCCTTGCCCTCGCAGAAGAGCGGCCTGATGTATTCAGGCACGAACCCCGGGATATCGAATGCGTCGCGCAGTCCGGCGTCGGCCGCCACAGTGCGGATGTTGTTGCCGTAATCGAACGCAACCGCGCCCCGCTCCTTCATCGCCAGCATTGCGGTGACATGCGCGACGGCCGACTGTGTCGATCTGCGCACGTACTCGCCGGGGTCTGACTCCCGGAGGCTCACCGCGTCGGCAAGCGGCATTCCCGCGGGCACGTAGCCGTTCAGCATGTCGTGCGCGCTGGTCTGGTCGGTGAGGATATCGGGAGTGATGCCACGCGCAACCATTTGCGGCAGCACGTCGGCAGCATTGCCCAGCAGGCCGACAGAGATAGCTTCTTCTTTCCTGACCGCCGCCGAAATGATGTCGAGCGCTTCGTCGAGACTCCCCGCGCGCCGGTCCAGATACCGCGTGGCTAAACGCTTCTCGATACGCGCATCGTCCACTTCGACGACCAGCGCGGCCAGTCCGTGCATCGTTGCCGCCAGCGGCTGCGCGCCGCCCATTCCTCCGAGGCCGGCGGTGAGCAGGAATCGACCGCGAAGGCTCCCGGCGAAGTGTCGCCGCGCAACCGAGCCGAGCGTCTCGTACGTGCCCTGCACGATTCCCTGCGAGCCGATGTAGATCCACGAGCCGGCCGTCATCTGGCCGTACATCATGAGGCCCTTCCTCTCCAGCTCACGGAAGTGATCCCACGTCGCCCAGCGGCCGACGAGGTTGCTGTTGGCGATAAGAACCCGGGGCGCGCCGCGATGCGTCCGGAAAACGCCAACCGGCTTGCCGCTCTGAATGAGGAGCGTCTCATCATCGGCGAGCTGGGTGAGCTCGCGCACGATCGCGTCGAAGCATTTCCAGTTGCGGGCCGCTTTCCCGGTGCCGCCGTACACGACGAGCTCCGCCGGATTCTCCGCGACGTCGGGATCAAGGTTGTTCATCAGCATGCGGAGGGCGGCTTCCTGGTGCCATCCTTTGCACGTGAGTGCGGTACCACGCGCAGCGCGCACGGGGCCGCGCGACGTCACTTGCCGATGTCCGCGAACCGCCGGTCAGCCACGGCATCGCTGAGAGCCCGAATGTCATCGCTCAGGACGCGGTCCTCGACGAGTCGCGGTACGATCGCGCGTACGCGTTTGTGGGCGGTGCGCACTCCCTTTCCCGGTGCAAGCGGTGCGCGAAAGTCGATTCCCTGCGCACCGCACATCAGCTCGATGGCGAGGATGCTCTCCAGGTTGCCCAGCACACGGCGCGCCTTCCACGCAGCACCCATCGCCATCGGCACGACATCTTCCTTGTTGCCGTCGGTGGGGATCGTGTCGACGCTCGCCGGGTGAGAAAGCACCTTGCACTCACTGGCGAGCGCGGCGGCGGTCACCTGGGCCATCATGAATCCAGAGTTGACTCCCGCGTCGGGCGACAGAAAGGGCGGCAGGCCCTGGTTGAGATCGGGATTCACCAAACGGTCGATTCTTCGCTCCGAGATCGTCGCCATGTGGGTCATGATGATCGCCAGAAAATCGAGCGCCATTGCGATCGTGAGCCCGTGAAAGTTTCCCCCACTCAGCGTCTCGCCGTTCTCGAATACGAGAGGGTTGTCAGTCGCCGCGTTAAGCTCGCGTGTCACGGCAGCCTCGATCCACGCGAGCGCATCGAGCACCGGACCGTGAACCTGCGGCATGCAGCGAAGGCAGTAAGGATCCTGCACGCGCGGATCACCGTGGCGGTGCGATTCGCGCAGCTCGCTGCCTGCGAGCAGATCACGCAGCAGCGCCGCCGAAGTTTCCTGGCCGGCATGGCCGCGCGCCTCGTGAATGCGCTCGTCGAACGCGACAGGAGTACCGAGCAGCGCCTCGAGCGACATTGCGCCCGCCGCATGCGCCGTCCGCCACAGCGCTCGTGCCTTCACGACGGCGATCAGCGCGATGGCGGTGTGGCACTGCGTGCCGTTGATCAGCGTGATCCCTTCCTTGGGCGCGAGCACGACCGGCGCCGCCCCGATTTCGCGAAAGAGATCGGCGGCCGGCGCCTCGCGTTCACCCTTGAGCAGCGTCCCCTCACCGATGAGTCCGAGCGCCAGGTGCGCGAGCGGAGCGAGGTCACCGCTCGCGCCGACGCTTCCCTGCCCCGGAATCGGTGCGAACACGTCGGCGTTGAGCATCGCGAGCAGCAGGTCCACGAGCTCGGGGCGTGCACCAGAAAAC
>JACCRL010000151.1 GCA_013813605.1 Gemmatimonadaceae bacterium | reverse complement strand
GTGACGGTTGGTCGCGGCGGGGATATTGGATGCGGACATCCACAGTGTCTGCACCACAACCTGGAGAAGCATCAGCCGAAGCAAACCAAGCTCCGGCTCAATTCTGCCCCGCGTCCAGTAGTGGATGACCGCGGGAACGTCAAACCACAACGCTCCGGCGAGCGCTATGACGGCAATCATGCTCGTGGCAACCAGAATGCGCATCGCCGAGCCCAAACGCTCGCTGTCCCCCCTTGATTCCAGCCGCGTGAGATCAGTCCAGGTAGCGTTGCTGAGCAGAGATACGACCTGGCGGATCAGTCCCGTGAGTGTCCGGGAAGTTGCGAAGACTGCTACGGCCACGATGCCGATGGAGTGACTGATCAGGAGCAGGGGAATCTGCTGGCCGAACGCCACAGCCACCACGATCAGCCCGAATAATGCGCTCGGCCGGATCATGCCTGCCGCCTCCCGGGCCGACGCCGCACGGAGACCGAGCCTGACTTCGGGAACGCGCCGGCGGTTGTACGCGTAAGCCACTGCGCACGTTGCCAGCACTGAAACGAGCGGTATCGCCGCCACCAGTTTCATCGATGGCAGCAGCAGCAGGGCCGCCGCCGAAAACAGAAGCACGCCCGCAGTCTGCAGATTGCTGAACCATTGTGAGGCGGCGGGATTCCCCGCCGTTCGAGCGGTGTTCCAGATTATTGATGCGGGCAAGGCCCAGACGATGCCCGCACCAAGCAGCATCAGAACGTGCGCCAGCTCCAGCGGCGGCATGTCCGCGCCGAGAACTCGCGAAACGTCGGTGGAGTAGACAAATAGTGCGAGGGCCGCGGAAGCGGCGGCGGCAAGGACGGCGTAGTACGCGAACGCCGTGTTCTGCTGGATGTGATACTCGTCGAGATCTCCGCGGCTATGGGCCTGCGTCAACCTGTTCATCACATACATCTGGACGCCGATGTCGAGGGTTCCCAGATAGGCCGCGAACGATGAGATGAGAATCCACTGGCCGTAGCCATTGGTACCCCACGCGGTTAGATAAAGCGGCACCAGAACGATCCGCGAAAGGAACACAATCACCTGGCCCACGGTCCCGGCGGCGATCGTTGCGGTGATGCGCTTCAACGCCTCAGACATTATGTCCCGTCAAAAGAAAAAGATATTGCTCGTCGGAAACTACGCCGCCGACCGCTCCGAGAGCATGAACCGGTACGCGGAGATGCTGGAACGTGTGCTGGCCGAAAGAGGCTACGCGGTGCGACTTATCACTCCCCCGCGAATCTTCGGCAAACTGATAAGGGACGGTGCGGGTCCGGCGAAGTGGCTTGGCTACCTCGACAAGTACCTGGCCTTTCCCCGGCGCCTCATGAAGGACGCGGCATGGGCGGACATAGTACACATCTCCGACCAGGGGAATGCGTCCTACGCCCGACTTCTCCGACGGCATGTCACCGTCATTACGTGTCACGACATGTTCGCAATCCGCGCTGGCCTGGGGACGATACCGGACCACTCACTCAAGTACACCGGAAGGGTGCTCCAGGAGAGCAACCGCAAAGGGCTCGAGACCGCGGACGCGGTGGTCTGCGTTTCCGATTACACGAAGGAAGAGCTGCTCCGATTCACCACCTGCGATCCGGCAAGGGTCAGGGTCGCCCACAACCCACTCAACTACCCCTACGCGCCGGCGGCGCGCAAAGAAATCAACTCGACCCTCGCACACCTCGGCGCCGACCCGGAAGAGCCCTACTTTCTTCACGTCGGGGGAAACTTCGCTTACAAGAACCGGGCGGGCGTTGCAAGGATTTTCAGTGAGCTGCGCAAGATTGCCCCGTACCGCGATGCAAAGCTCCTGATGGCCGGCGCGCGCTGGTCGCCCGAGCTGAGGGAGAGCATCGCGAGGCTCAAGCTGGACGATGCGATGCTGGAAGTAGAAACCCCCTCCAACGAGCAGCTCCGGGCGCTGTACTCCGGTGCCCTCGCCCTCATCTTCCCGTCATTCTACGAGGGCTTCGGCTGGCCGCTGGTTGAGGCGCAGGCCTGCGGGTGTCCGGTCGCCACATCCAGCCGCCGCCCAATGTCCGACATCGTGGGTGATTCGGGAATCCTTTTCGATCCGCTTGACGAACGTGGGGCCGCGTTGCGGATCGCGGGCGGACTGGCTGACCGCCGCGGCATGAGCAAGCGCGGACTTGACAACGTCGCCCGCTTTTCGCCGGCCGCCATGTTCGCAGAGCTGGAGGCCACATACGAACTGGCCGGGGCCCGCAGGCGCGATCAGTCCGCCGATCGCTGACGAAAGACAGGCCCTCTTACCGTCCTGTCGAACAGGGTTCTGGGAACGGTGTATTCTGCTTGCCCGGCTCCCTGCACGCGGCTAACTTAAGTGGCTACATAGACTTTCAATAACTTTTACAGCCGCATGCGAACGCATTCAGTCATAGCAAGCTTCGTCATTGCCCTTATAGCCGGAACGGGTGCCGCCGCCCAGGACACTCCTAAGCCAACGGACAGTGCGCTTCTCCCTGGAGATGCCGTCCGGGTTTTGATCTGGCGTGAGCCCGATCTTAGCGGGGAGTTCGTCATCAACGAATTGGGAGTCGTCACTTTCCCAATGCTTGGCAAGAGGGACGTCACGAACGTCCCTCTCGAGGGCCTTCGCGAAAAGCTCATTGC
>JACCRL010000150.1 GCA_013813605.1 Gemmatimonadaceae bacterium | reverse complement strand
TATCGGACTGGTCGTTGTACAGGTAAAACGATGCCCGCGCCGTCGAGCTCAAGTCGAGGCGGCGCATGAGCGGCTGGGCGCAGTGGTGTCCGGCGCGAATGCACACCCCTTCGCCGTCGAGAATCGTGGCGAGATCGTGCGGATGCACATCGGCGAGTGTGAAGCTGATCACTCCGCTTCGCTCGCCAACCGGTGGCCCGTAGATTCGCATTCCTTCAACATCCTTCATCCTCGCTTCAGCGTCCGCCATCAGCGACCGCTCGTGCGCGAGCACCGCGTCCATGCCGATCGCATCGAGATAATCCACCGCCGCGGCGAGTCCGACGGCGTCGGCGGCGTTCGGCGTTCCCGCCTCGAACTTGTGCGGCAGCACATTCCACGTCGTGCGGTCGTCGTACACGAACTCGATCATGTCGCCGCCGGTCTGCCAGGGCGGCATCTCCTCCAGCGTTGCGCGCCGTCCGATCAGTCCGCCCGAGCCCATCGGGCCGAGCATCTTGTGTCCGCTGAAGGCGTAGAAATCGACGCCGAGCCGGTCGAAATCGACGCGAAAATGCGGCGCGCTCTGGGCGCCATCGAGAACGATCGCGGCGTCGCTCTTCCCGCGCACGAGTCGGACGATGTCCGCCACCGGATTGATCGTGCCGAGCGCGTTGGACACGTGATTGAACGCGACGACCTTCGTGCGTGCGCCGAGCAGGCCGGACATGCAGTCGAGGTCCAGCCTGCCGTCGGCGGTGAGCTCACAAACGCGGAGCGTGGCGCCCTTTTCGAGCGCCAGCTGCTGCCAGGGAACGAAGTTGGCGTGGTGCTCGAGTGCCGTTACCACGATCTCATCGCCCGCCGCCACGTTCGCGCGGCCCCACGAGCCGGCGACGAGGTTGAGCGATTCCGTCGTTCCGCGGGTGAAAATCAGGCAGTCGGGATCGGCAACACCCAGGAACCGCGCGACGGTAAGGCGGGCGCGGTGATAGCACTCCGTTGCTTCGACGGAGAGTGCGTACGCGCCCCGGTGCGGGTTGGCGTAGCTGTTCTCATAGAAGTCCCGCAATGCATCGAGAACAGCGCGCGGCTTCTGGGACGTCGCGGCGGAATCCAGGTAGTGAAGGCCGGGATTGTTCACGAGCAGCGGGAAATCCTCGCGCCTGTTCACGCCGTTTCCTCGATTTTCGCTGTCGATGCCTCGTACCGGGCGCCGGTCCGCGGGCAGCGCGCGCCGACCATGATTCTGTCGCCCACGATTCTTACCTGATAGATGGGAAGCGGCGCGGCGGCCGGCACCTGCTTCACCTCTCCGGTTCGCCGGTCGAATCGCGCCCCGTGCCAAGCGCACTGGAGGGTGCCATCCGGAAGCAGGTCGCTCTGCGCCATCGAAAAATGCTCGTGTGTGCAGATCCCGCTCACCGCCGAGACCTCACCGCGGTGCCGGATGAGACAGATCGCCTCACCGGTCGACTTCACGCGGGCCAGAACCGTCCCCTCGCCGAGCTCGGCGACAGTCGCCAGAGCTTCGAAGACGTCGCCACCGTCGTTCGGGAGCGAGGTCACCAATCTCCTCGGAAATGCGTTGGCGGGGCTGTTTCAGGGGGCATGTCGCGCCTGTCTAAGTGCTGTAGACACAACAGGATAGCACCTTACTGCGCTTGACTATCCCGACAAGATTACTTAGGATTGAATCTACGAAGGTAAGTGTGGAAACGCCAAGGAGTTGGGATGAGCTCGGCCATTGAATCGCTGGTCAACCGCGAGTACGCATACGGGTTCGTCACGGATGTCGAGACGGACACGGTACCGGCCGGGCTGGACGAGGACATCGTCCGCCTCATCTCCGCCAAGAAGCAGGAGCCGGACTTCATGCTCCAGTGGCGGCTCAAGGCCTACCGCCGCTGGCTGACGATGAAGGAGCCGCACTGGGGCAACGTCCAGTACCCGGCGATCGACTACAAATCCCTCGTCTACTACTCGGCGCCGAAAAGCGTCAAGCCGCTGCAGAGCCTCGATGAGGTAGATCCCGAGCTCCTCCGCACATACGAGAAGCTCGGCATCTCCCTGACGGAGCAGAAGTGGCTCGCCGGTGTCGCCGTCGACGCCATCTTCGACAGCGTCTCCGTCGGCACGACGATGAAGGATGAGCTCGCGAAGCACGGCGTGATCTTCTGCTCGTTCGGCGACGCGGTGCAGAACCACCCCGAGATCGTCGAGAAGTATCTCGGCACCGTCGTTCCGCACAGCGACAACTTCTTCGCCGCGCTCAACGCCGCCGTGTTCAGCGACGGCTCCTTCTGCTATGTACCGAAGGGCGTGAAGTGCCCGATGGAGCTCTCGACCTATTTCCGCATTAACAGCGCGAACACGGGACAGTTCGAGCGCACGCTCATCATCGCCGACGAGGGCGCGTCAGTGAGCTACCTCGAAGGCTGCACCGCGCCCAAGCGCGATACCAACCAGCTGCACGCCGCCGTCGTCGAGCTCGTCGCGCTTGATAACGCCTCGATCAAGTACTCCACCGTTCAGAACTGGTACGCGGGCGACGCCGAGGGTAAGGGCGGGATCTACAACTTCGTGACGAAGCGCGGGAAGTGCGCGGGCGTCAACTCCAAGATCTCGTGGACACAGGTCGAGACGGGATCGGCGATCACCTGGAAGTATCCGAGCGTGATCCTCCAGGGCGACAACTCGGTCGGCGAGTTCTACTCCGTCGCCGTCGTGAACAAGAAGCAGCAGGCGGACACCGGCACGAAGATGATCCACATCGGCAAGAACACAAAGTCGACGATCGTCTCGAAGGGAATCTCGGCCGGCGAGGGCAGCAACAGCTATCGCGGACTGGTGCGCGTGCTGCCAAAAGCCGACGGCGCCCGCAACTATACCCAGTGCGACTCGATGCTGATCGGCAACAAGTGCGGCGCGCACACGTTTCCGTACATCGAGGTCCAGAACGAGACCGCCACTCTCGAGCACGAAGCATCGACGTCGAAGATCGGCGAGGACCAGATCTTCTACTGCAAGCAGCGCGGCGTGAGCGCCGAGCACGCCGTCTCGATGATCGTGAGCGGCTTCTGCCGCGAGGTGTTCAAGGAGCTGCCAATGGAATTCGCCGTCGAGGCGCAGCAGCTGCTTGGCATCACGCTAGAGGGCAGCGTCGGATGACCATCGCGCCGTTCCGGGGCGCTTGAGCAACAAGATCAGGAAATCCTGGGCCTGGCTCCGTTCCGGCCCCCGTACGCCCGGCTATCCGTTCACCGCGAACTGGACGCTGTTCAGCCAGTTCGCATACGCCGTACAGACGACATTCAATCACTGGTTTCGTGCTAGAAATAAATGATCTCCACGCCGGCATCGGCGACAAGCAGATACTGAAGGGCATCTCCCTGCGCGTGAATGCGGGAGAGGTGCACGCGGTGATGGGCCCGAACGGATCGGGGAAGAGCACGCTCGCGCAGGTGCTGGCCGGGCATCCGTCGTACCAGGTCACGAAGGGGACAGTCACCTACAACGGTGAAGACCTGCTATCGCTCGACGCCGAGGTCCGCGCCCAGAACGGGATCTTTCTCGCCTTTCAGTATCCGGTCGAGATTCCCGGCGTCTCGAACGCCTATTTCCTCCGCTCGGCGTTCAATGAGATCCGGAAGGCGCGCGGGCAGGAAGAGGTCGATCCGCTCGAATTCCTCGACCTCGTCGACGAAAAACTCAAGCTCGTCGACATGGACCAGGCGATGCTCAGCCGCTCGGTGAACCACGGGTTTTCAGGCGGTGAGAAGAAGCGCAATGAAATTTTCCAGATGGCGGTTCTCTCGCCGCAGCTCGCAATACTCGACGAGACCGACTCCGGCCTCGACATCGACGCGCTGAGAATTGTCGCCGAGGGCGTCAACAAGCTGCGCACGAAGGAGAACGCGACGATCGTCGTCACGCACTACCAGCGGCTGCTCAACTACATCGTCCCTGATTTCGTGCACGTGCTCGCTGGCGGACGCATCGTAAAGTCAGGCGGCAAGGAGCTCGCACTGGAGCTCGAGGCGAAGGGCTACGACTGGATCCAGACGGCGGGCGCGGCGGCGTGACAGCGGCAACGAAAGAGCGTGCTGCGGGAAGCGTTTCCGTCACCGGGTCGATGACGCCGGGCGAGGCGTACCGGGAGGATTTTTCCCGCCAGACCGTGTCTCCGGATTGGCTTGCCTCGCTTCGCGGCAATGGGCTCGCGCGGTTCGAGGCGCTTGGATTCCCGACGATGAAAAACGAAGACTGGCACTTCACCAGTGTCTCGGCGATCGCGGAGCGCGCGTTCAGGGCTGCGACACAGGGCGAGCGCAGGCCGGCAACCATCAAGCTCGCCGACCTCGACCGATTCACGTTCGGCGAAACGAGCTGGCACAGGCTGGTTTTTGTTGATGGAATCTTTAGCGAGGATCTTTCCTCGTACGCTGGACTCGGGAAGGGAGCCAGGGTGAGCAACCTGGCGCGGGCGATTGCGTCGGGAGTCGGCCGGCCCGAACGCCAGCTGGGAAAAATTGCCGCGTTCGAGCAGCACGCGTTCACGGCGCTCAACACCGCCTTCATCGGTGACGGCGCGTTCATCGAGCTGCCCGCGGACGCGGTGGTGCGGGAGCCGATCCATCTGATGTTCGTGTCCACCGGACGAGCGGACACGGTGACTCATCCCCGAAACCTGATCGTCGCCGCGCGCCACTCGCGGGCGACAGTGGTGGAGAGCTACGTCTCGCTCGGAGACGCACCGTACCTGACCAACGCCGTCACGGAGATCCACCTTGGCGAAGGTGCGCGCATCGATCACTACAAGATCCAGCGTGAGAGCGAGAGCGCTTTCCACGTTGGAACGGCACAGGCGCGCCAGGCGCGCAACAGCCAGTTCAACTCTTTCCTGTTTGCGGTCGGCGGCGCGCTCGCCCGCACGAACATCTACACGACGCTGGAAGGCGACGCCGCCACGTGCACGCTCGACGGCCTTTACCTCGCCAACGGCACTCAGCACCTCGACCAGCAGACCAGCATCGAGCACGTCGCGCCCAACTGCCCGAGTCACGAGGTCTACAAAGGCATTCTCGATGGGCGCTCGCACGGCGTGTTCAACGGCAAGGTCTATGTTCACCCCGAGGCGCAGAAAACCGACGGCAAGCAGAGCAACAACAATCTCCTGCTCTCGAAGACGGCGCGTGTGGACACAAAGCCGCAACTCGAGATCTTCGCCGACGACGTCAAGTGCACGCACGGCGCAACGATC
>JACCRL010000144.1 GCA_013813605.1 Gemmatimonadaceae bacterium | reverse complement strand
CGCCGATCTCACCACGCTTGGCAAGGTGATCGGCGGCGGACTGCCCGTTGCTGCGTACGGGGGGCGTCGTGACATCATGGGGCAGGTGGCCCCCTCCGGCCCCGTCTACCAGGCGGGGACGCTATCCGGGAATCCGCTTGCCATGGCGGCGGGCCTGGCGACACTTTCTGCCCTGACTCCGGAACTGCACTTCCGGATAGAAAAGCGCACGATCGCAATGGTCGAAGGCTTGCGTAACATTGCCGGCGACCTCGGCGTTGGGATCCAGGCGGAAAGCGCGGGATCAATGTGGGGATTCTTTTTCACCGACCGGCCGGTGCGCAGCTTTGCCGATGCAAAGAAGTGTGATGTGACACTTTTCCGGAAGTTCTTTCACGCGGCCCTCGATCGCGGGATTTACCTGGCACCATCACCATTCGAAGCGTGCTTCATGTCTGCGGCTCACGGCGACGACGAGATCGCCATGGCGCTTGAGCGCATGAGGGACGCACTGGAGCACGCTCTTGCTTAGGCTTACGTCGCTTTGCGCACTACTCAGCATCGCCGCCTGCGGGTCATTTCTCTCCGGCGGCGATCCCGGAGACATCGAGCCAGCCGGCGATCGGCTGGACGGGCAGGGGCCGGCAGACAATCCGGTGCGCATCGCGCTGGGCACGAACGACACCGCGGCGCGGCTTGGCGCCACCGGCGAGTGGCGGCTCTACGACAGCGACGGCCAGCGTCTTGTCGCGCGCGGTAACCCGGTCAACGTCTGGCGCATCGTTCCCGAGGGACGAAGCCTGAGAGTTTTCCGGGGTACCGGCGCCTCCGGTGAGGTGCGTCCGGGTGCGCTCGTGGCGAGGCCGGTTTCGAGCGCTTCGTTTCTTACGTGGAATGGGAAGAGGTACCGTGGCGAGCTCGTCGTGAGTGCCACCGATACGGGACTGTTCGTCCTCAACCGGCTCTCGATGGAATCGTACCTGCGTGGCGTGGTGCCGCGGGAGATCGGCAACCGCACGCCAGCGGAGTTCGCCGCCGTGCAGGCGCAGGCGGTCGCGGCGCGCACCTATGCATACAATCATCTCTCAACTGAGCGTGCGTTCGACATGTATGCGACCGTGCAGGACCAGGTGTACGGTGGAATGGACGACGAGAAGCCGCAGGCCGATTCGGCCGTCGTTTCTACGCGGGACATGGTGGTGCTGTACGCCGGGCGGCCAATCAACACCCCCTACCATTCCACGTGCGGTGGAACCACGAGCGCCGTCACTGAAGTGTGGTATGCCCAGCCCGACCAGCCCTACCTCAAGCCGGTGAGCGACAGGATTCCGGGAAGTGATCGTTTCTACTGTGACCCTTCGCCGCGCTTTCGCTGGACCAACACGTTCACCGGGCCGCAGCTGCGCGCGGTAATGGACAAGTATCTCGCCAACTATACGTCGGCACCCAAGGGCGGGCCGGGAAAAATCACCAACATCCGCGAGCGCGGACGCACTCCCTCCAACCGGGTCGAGGCGCTGCTGATCGATACGGAGCGCGGGACTTACACGCTGCGCGGAAACGACACGCGGTTCGTGCTGCGCGATCCGAAGGGAGCGATCATGAACAGCACGTCGTTCAACTTCACGACGACGCGCGCCCGCGGCGAGGTTACGTCGCTGACGGTGACCGGCGGCGGATACGGGCACGGCATCGGCATGTGCCAGTGGGGCGCCATCGGGCGTGCGCGCGCAGGACAGGGTTACGGGGAAATTCTCCAGACGTACTATCCGGGCACGACGGTCGGCCGCATTCAGTGATACGGATTTCGTGCAGTAGATGAAAAGCGAGTGTCGGATTGCGCTGGTGGGCGCGGGGGCGATCGTGCAACTCGCCCACCTTCCCGTGCTCTCCAAAATGCGCGGCGCAAAGCTCGTCGCGCTCTGCGACAACGACGGACCGAAGGCGAGCGCGATCGCCGAGCGGCTGGGAATTCCTGATGTGTTCACCGACCTCGAGGATCTGCTCGAGCTCGACCAGGTGGACGCGGTGGTCATCGCAACACCAAATCATCTGCACGAGCCGCACGTGTTGCGGGCCCTCAAGTCGAAGGTCGACGTCCTTTGCGAGAGGCCGCTCTCGCTCACATCGCGCGGCGTTGAGCGAATCCTGAGCGCAGCCAAAAGCTCGGGCCGGAAAGTCGTCGTCGGGAACAATCATCGTTTTCGCAGCGACGTCCAGCAGCTCTACCGTTTTCTGCAGGGTGGAGAGCTCGGGCGTCTGATCGGAGTGCGAGCGGGGCAGTACCAGTTCAGCAGCGCGGCGACCGGCTGGCGATTCAGGCGTCCCGAAGCGGGTGGCGGTGCCTTCCTGGAGCACGGTTACCCTCTGCTCGACCTGGCCATGTGGGTTGCCGATTTCCCCGAGCCGGTGCGGGTGAGCGCGCACATGGATCGCGCGCGCGGAGTCGCCACCGTGGAAGACGCCATGATCGTCCATCTGGAGTGCGCGGGAGGGATCAGCTTCAGCTTCGACGTGTCGTGGGCCTACGTGGGCCAGGAGGAACGCTGGTGGTTCGAGGTGCTGTCGGGCCGTGGCAGTGCGCGGCTCGCACCGCTCAGGGTGGTGAAGCAGCTGAATGGACGCGCGACGGATGTGTCGCCGAGCGGGGCAGCGGCGCGCGAGAGCGCGTTCCTCCAGTCTTACCGCGCCGAGCTCACGCACTTCGTCTCTATCGTGAACGAGGCAACGCCGTACGAGCCTCCAGACGATCAGCTTTTGGTGATGCGGATCACGGAGGCGATATACAAGGCGGCTGAGGAGGGGAAGGAAGTTCGGTTCTAGGGTGAAAAAGCGAACCTAGAGAGACGCAGATGCGAGGTTCCAGAGGCGCAGATCTGAGTTGCTAGAGAGGAACCTTCCGCTCACAAAAAGCGCATCGCGTTCGGAAGTTCACGTGCGATTTGAGTGAGACGACCAGAACCTCCACGTTCCCCTCTGCACGTCTCGCCCCGCCCGTCTCGCACACGAGGCCCATCTCCTCCTCGCAACTATCAATTGTGCTTCTGACCCCTCGCATCTGTGTCTTTCTCGGTTGCAGTTAGCAGTTGAGTGCCCCTGACGCGCCGAAATGCCGTCAGCCGAAACACCGCCCACACAACGGCAAGATTGAGCGGCAGCGCCAATCCGATGATCTCGCCGTTGCGC
>JACCRL010000421.1 GCA_013813605.1 Gemmatimonadaceae bacterium | reverse complement strand
CAGCGTACTCACGGCTCTCGCCGGAACTCCCTTCGCTCCCGATCTGCGCGATACAATCGTCATCCTCGAAGACATCAACGAACCCGTATATCGCGTCGACCGCATGCTGCAGCAGCTCAGGCAGTCGGGAATGCTCGCCGGCTGCAACGCCATCGTCTTCGGCGACTGCACTCGCTGCCCCGAAGACGCGAGTGGCGGCGGACGGTCGCTCGACGAGGTGCTCACCGAAATTGCCGCCTGGCTCGGCGTCCCGTGCATTGCCGGCGTCCCGATAGGTCACATCGACGATCAGTGGACGCTTCCCCTCGGTGCGCTCGCCGAGCTGGACTCGGATTCGCGCACGCTTACCGTCACATCCTTCAACTAAACACTACAATGGCACACAAGACGGGAGCCGAGCTGGTCAGCGCGGCCAAGCAACAGATAAAGGAAGTCACGCCCGAGGAAGTCAGGTCCGCGCGCGCACCCGGCGATGCAACGGTCTATCTCGATGTGCGCGAGCCGAATGAATGGAACCTCGGCCACCTGCCGGGGGCTATTCACATTCCGCGCGGTATGCTCGAGGGAAAGGTCGAAGCCGCCATCGATCGCGCCCGCCCTGTCGTCATCTACTGCGCCAGCGGCAACCGCTCGGCGCTCGCCGCCGTAACCATGAAGCAGATGGGTTACGAGAACGTCTCCTCGATGGCGCGCGGGTTTCAGGGCTGGGCAACTTCCGGCGGCGAAATCGAAGGGTGAGGGCGCCGGAGCCGTTCGAGATCGATGCTGGCGGCAATTACCCGGTGCGCGGCGAGGCATTTCTCGCTGATGTCCCGCGCGGCGGAATCGTCATCTGCCACGGGTTCAAGGGCTTTGCGCACTGGGCGTTCTTCCCATATCTCGCGCGCGCTCTCGCCACCGCCGGGCTGAACGCCATCACGTTCGACTTCTCGGGCAGCGGCATCGGTCCCGACCGCGAGTCGTTCACCCAGCTCGACGCATTCGCCAACAACACCTTCGCGCAGGAGCTGGAGGACGTGAGCGCAGTGACCGGTCATGCGAAAGGCGCCGGGTGGCTCGACGAGACGTTCGGACTTTTCGGTCACTCGCGCGGTGGCGCGACGGCGATCGTGCACGCTGCGAATGAGCCGAATGTGAATGCCCTCGTGACGTGGGCCGCGATCGCCCGCCCCAACAGATGGACGCGCGATGCGGTCAAGAGCTGGCGCGAGCGCGGCTATGTGGAGATACTAAATTCGCGTACGGGCCAGGTGCTCCGGCTCGGTACGCCACTCCTCGATGAAGTGGAATCGCTCGGCGCTTCGACACTCGATTTCGAGAGTGCGGCAGGACGCGTGCGGGCGCCGTGGCTGATCGTTCACGGGACAGCCGACGAAACGGTGGATTGCTCCGAGGGCGAACGCCTCCACGAACGATCGAAAGCGGTGAGCACGCTTCGGCTCGTATTCGACGCGAATCACGGCTTCGAGGCAAAGCATCCTGTCACCGAGCCATCGCCGAACCTCGATGTCGTCGTCCGTGAAACCGTGGCTTTCTTCGCGGCGCACAGCGTCAGGCTTTGATGTGACTGGCAGCGGTAGTCGCGATTCGCACGCTCATGCGTGGGTCGCGGACGTTCGCGCCGCGCTCGATTCCCGGGTTCCCGTGCGCACGGCGGTCGATGGGACGAGGAGGGCGGCCGTTGCGGTGATCCTGCGCGCCGGTACCGATGGCGCGCCCGAGGTCTTCTTCATCAAGCGCGCGGACTACGCCGGTGATCCCTGGAGCGGACAGGTCGCGTTTCCGGGGGGTCGCCACGAGCCGGCGGATGCAACGCTCGCCGATACCGCGACAAGGGAAACGCTCGAAGAAACCGGCATCGATTTAGTGCGCGACGGCACCATGCTCGGCGTGCTCGATGACCTGAATCCGGTTATCAACCGCCTGCCGGCGATCGTGGTGACCCCCTTCGTCGTCCTGCTGAATCACACTGTCCCGCTGACATTGAGCTCGGAAGTGGCCCTCGCGTTCTGGGTGCCTCTCGACGCCCTGAGCCACGGGGGATCATGGCGCGAGACTCAGGTCCTCGCCCGCGGCGTAAACTTCAATGCCCGGGCGTTCGATCACGAGGGCCACATCATATGGGGGATGACGGAAAGAATGGTTGGGCAGCTTGTGTCCCTCTTGCAAAAAAGTTAGGGCGTACTAACCTATTTGCTCGTGAGGCAACAAATCAGCCCGAACTGGTAAGGAATTTTGGCAACGCAACTGGACCCGAAGCCCGTCCCCGTCACAACCCCTCCGCCCGATGCCGGGTGGCGCCGAGCGAGGGTCACGCCTTCGCTGGTGGAGGTGTACCGCACCGTGCCGGTCTCGGGCCAGCAGTGGTGGCGGAAAATTCTCGCCTTTGCCGGGCCCGGATATCTGGTTGCGGTCGGTTACATGGATCCGGGCAACTGGGCAACCGACCTCGCCGGCGGCGCGCAGTTCGGGTACACACTGCTTACCGTCATCCTCGCCTCGAACCTGATGGCGATCCTCCTTCAGGGCCTGGCTTCCAAGCTGGGCATCGTCACAGGACGCGATCTCGCGCAGGCTTGCCGCGATCACTACTCGAAGCCGGTCGGCTTTGTCCTCTGGATCGCTTGCGAGATAGCTATCGCGGCGTGCGATCTGGCGGAGGTGATCGGGACGGCCATCGCGCTCAATCTCCTGTTCGGCATTCCGATCCCGTGGGGCATCGCAATCACGGCGCTCGACGTACTGATAATTCTCTACCTCCAGAACAAGGGCTTTCGTCTTCTCGAGGCGCTCGTAATCACGCTCCTCGTGACGGTGGGAGCGTGCTTCCTCTTCATGCTGATGCTGGCGAAGCCTCCCTTCGCCGAAGTGATGCGCGGATTCATTCCTACCACGCAGATCTTCAGCAACCCGTCGATGCTCTACATCGGTATCGGGATACTCGGCGCCACGGTCATGCCGCACAACCTTTATCTGCACTCCTCAATAGTGCAGACCCGACGGTACGATGAGACCGTCGCCGGAAAGCAGGAGGCGGTAAAGTTCGCTTTCATAGACTCCACGATCGCGCTGTCGTTCGCGCTGTTCATCAACGCAGCGATCCTGATCGTCGCCGCCGCCAGCTTCCACAACACCGGAAACTCCGAAGTCGGCGAGATCCAGGACGCCTATAAGCTTCTTACGCCGCTTCTCGGAGCGGGCGCGAGCACCGTGTTCGCGCTGGCGCTGCTCGCGTCGGGACAGAACTCGACGATTACCGGGACACTGGCGGGCCAGATCGTCATGGAGGGCTTTCTCAACATTCGCCTGCGGCCATGGCTTCGCCGGCTGATTACGCGAATGATCGCCATTGTGCCCGCCGCCATCGTCGCCATCAGATACGGGGAGAGCGGGACCGCCAAGCTGCTCGTCCTCAGCCAGGTGGTACTCAGCATGCAGCTTTCCTTCGCCGTCTTCCCGCTGGTGATGTTCACGTCTGACAAGGTGAAGATGGGGCCGTTCGTGAATCCTCTCTGGCTCAAGATTCTCGCCTACTCGGTTGCGGTGGTGATCGGCGGGCTCAACATTTGGCTGCTGCTGCAGTTCTTCGGGGGAGGAATGGACTGATGTACCAGCGCATCCTCGTGCCGGTCGAAAACTCGGACTACGATCCCGTAATCCTCAATCACGTGCGCAAGCTGGCGCGTCACTGTAACGCGTCGATCGTGCTCATCCACGTCGCCGATGGATGGGCGGCACGCAACGCAAAGCCGTTGCAGCTCCGCGAGTCCGAGGAAATGAAGCAGGATCGCGCGTACATCGAGGGAATAGCCGACGCGCTCGAGAAGGAGGGCTTCCAGGTCGATGCGCTGCTCGCCGGCGGCGACCCCGGCGACGAAATCGCCGCCGCCGCGGAGCGCGAGAAATGCGACCTTATCGCAATGGGCACGCACGGGCACCGCGGGATCGCCGATCTGATTCACGGCAGCGTCGCCCACACCGTGCGCCACATCTCCATGGTGCCAGTGCTGATGGTGCGTGGAACGCACACGCCGGCCGGATCGCGGCCAAAGATTTGACGCGCCCAGCTTCGCTGCCTGCCACCGCGAGGCCCGTTCAGCTCACGCCTCCCGTCGAGGACTACCTCAAGGCGATTTATACCATCGCGCTCGGTACGGGCGCGGCCGCGACCAACGATATCGCCCAACGCCTGGCAGTCGCTCCCGCAACCGTGAGCGGGATGGTGCGCCGGCTCGCCGACCAGGGGCTGCTCGCGTACGAGCGTTATCACGGCGTGACGCTCACCGAGAGCGGCCGCCGCGCCGCGCTCCGCACGCTGCGGCGGCACCGAGTCATCGAGGCCTACCTCTCCCGCGCGCTCGGCTACCCGTGGGACCGTGTGCACGACGAAGCGGAACGCCTCGAGCACGCTGCATCGGATGAGCTGATCGACAGGATGGCCGCAACGATCGGTGAGCCGAGCGTGGATCCGCACGGCGCGCCGATCCCGACGCGCGAAGGTGCGGTCGATGAGACGGAACACCTTTCACTCGCGGAGCTGCCGGTCGGATTCTCGGGCGTCGTCGCGCGCGTAAAGGACGAAG
Source organism: Gemmatimonadaceae bacterium (assembly GCA_013813605.1). Classification (GTDB taxonomy): domain Bacteria; phylum Gemmatimonadota; class Gemmatimonadetes; order Gemmatimonadales; family Gemmatimonadaceae; genus UBA4720. Next base: position 1,645 of record JACCRL010000421.1, on the reverse strand, counting down.
ACCCGGAAATGCTGCGTTACCTGGGCGAGCTTTCAATAAGGCCGGGCCGGCGTGTCGCGGTTCGGGCCCGGGCCCCGTTCGATGGGCCGATCACCATTTTAGCCGGACGCCGCGAGCTGTCGATCGGTCCGGCGCTCGCGGCGCACGTTCTCGTCGCGCCCGCGGCAGACAGGGGAAGGAAGCGCCGCTAGCTTTCGAGCGTGATACCGCAACTCGCCGCGCTCCCCCTTCTTTTCCTGCTGCAGGTTCCGCCCCCGCAAAGAACGATCGCCATCGACGAGGCATTCGCCGCGCGTGCCGGCCTCCGTGTCGGCGACGAGGTCGTGCTGTCGGCCACGCCGGGCGCGTTGGCCGGGGACACTGTTTCGATTGGCGCCATCTATGAGAAGAGCGCCGATCCGTCGGAAATCGCGCGCGGTGATCTTACCGTCCGAATGCACCTCGACCACCTGCAGGTCCTCTCCGGCTACGGCGACCACGTTGACAGGTTCGCGATTTCCACGAAGAGCGACGCGGAAATCCCTTCCGTCCTCGAGAGCATCAACCGCGTCGCATTCGGCTTCCGCGCGCACAGGTCGAAGGACATCGCCGTAGAGACGTCGCGCACCTTCCAGGTCGTCAGCCGCTTCCACCGCGCAATCGGCGTGATCACCATCGTCGCGAGCTCGATCTTTCTCCTCTGCATCATGATCCTGAAAGTGGACGAACGCCGCCGCGATGTCGCCGCGCTCCGGCTGATGGGTATTTCCCGGTCGTCCGTCGTGCAGTCGATCGTTATCGAGGCCGCGCTCGTCGCGATTCTGGGTAGCGTGCTCGGCGTCATCATTGGCTGGCTGGCGTCACGGTTTGTGAATTGGCACTACCAGGAGCTGTACCAGACCCCGCTCCAGTTCTCGATCGTCACGCCCTCGGTGGTGCTGCTTGCCGTCGCCCTGTCGCTCATTCTCGGCATTGTCGCCGGCGTAGTTGCATCGATGCGGATGGCGCGGACGCCGCCGCTCGCTCTCTTCGGACGCTGATGCGCGCCACGCTCGCCGCCGCCTCGCTGCTGCGCCACCGCGCGCGCACGCTCCTCGCCATCCTCGGCGTCGCCGTCGCGGCGGCGATGCTGCTCGACATGGTGATGCTCGCCTCGGGGATGCGGGAATCGTTTCGCCAGCTGCTGATGTCGCGCGGTTTCGAGCTGCGGCTCGCGCCCAAGGGCACGCTGCCGTTCGACACCGACGCCACGATTCCCAGCGTCGCCTCGATCAGCTCTACCCTGCGCTCCAATCCCGATATCGGGCTCATCAGCCCGGTACTCGGCGCATCCATCCATGTGCCGGTCGGCGAGCGCACGGTCAGCAGCGCCGTGCTCGGCATCGATCCGCTCGTGCAGGGTGACTACGAGATGACCGAAGGTCGGGACGTGACCGACATGGGCTCGATCGTCGTGAACGACCACCTGCTCGCCCAGCTTGGCAAGCGGATCGGCGATACCATCGGTGTGGCGACGGGTTATGACCCCCAGACACGGACGTACGCGGGGCGGCGCCCCCTCGTGATCAGCGGGCGCGTTCGCTTCCTATACGGCGCGGCCGAACAGTCCGCATCGGCAATGCGAAGAGAGACGCTCGAGGCGATGGGCGGCCCGCGCGACCGGGCC
>JACCRL010000116.1 GCA_013813605.1 Gemmatimonadaceae bacterium | reverse complement strand
GCCGGTCAATCCTGGGGAGCAGACGCTCGCCGTCGAGGTGAGTACCAGATGGCGGTTCAACCCGGCCGTTAGATAAGAGGTTTCCACGTGGAACGTTGTGTGTCCCTGTTTCCACGTGGAAACTGTGAGACTGAGGGGCTAGATTAACGGGTCCCCAACCCAGCCAAGTGGCAAGAATAATCGCGATCGCCAACCAGAAAGGTGGCGTCGGCAAGACCACAACCGCAGTAAACCTGGCCGCAAGCCTCGCCGCCGCAGAGCAACGCACACTTCTGGTCGACGGCGATCCCCAAGGCAACGCTACGAGTGGGATCGGTCTCAAGCGTGAGGACACGCCTCTCACTCTTTACGACGTCCTGATCGGCAATTCGGACATGCGTTCAGCACGCCAGCGGAATGTTCAGTTTCCCAAGCTGGACATAATTGCAGCGACACCGGACCTCGCCGCAGTCGAGGTAGAGCTCGTGGACAAGCCGGGGAGGGAGCAGACGATGCGTGAGGCAATCGCGCCACTCGAGGACGAATACGATTACATCATCATCGACTGCCCGCCCTCACTCGGGCTCATCACTATCAATATGCTGGCGGCCGCCGATGCGCTTCTCATCCCGCTTCAGTGCGAGTACTACGCCCTCGAGGGACTCTCGCAGCTGCTGAATACCGTGCACCGCGTGCAGCACAGCGTGAACAAGACGCTTGGCATCGACGGGGTCCTGCTGACAATGTACGACGCACGTCTCAACCTCTCGCGGCAGGTCGCCGAGGACGCGAGGGAGTATTTCGGACCCAAAGTTTTCAGGAACGTAGTCCCGCGCAATGTGCGGCTCGCCGAGGCGCCGAGCTTTGGCAAACCGATAATTCTTTACGACATCGCCTCCGCAGGCGCCCAGGCATACATGGCGGTGGCGAAGGAGCTTATCGAGCGCACTTCAAAAGGAGAGCACGATGGCCACTGAAAAACCACGACGCCTTGGCCGCGGCCTGGAAGCGCTGCTCGGCGCCGGCGGCGGACTCGAATCGAGCGATGAGGGCGCCCTTAAAGTGATTCCGATCAGCCAGATCGGGCCAAATCCTTACCAGCCCCGGCAGGAATTCCGCGCTGACCAGCTGGCCGAGCTACGCGTAAGTATCGAAGCCAACGGCCTGCTTCAGCCGATCACCGTGAGACGCCGGTCTCAAAAAGGGGGCTTCGAGCTGATCGCTGGTGAACGCCGGCTGCGAGCCGCGACCGAGCTCGGATGGAAGGAGATCCCGGCGATCATCAAGGACATCGACGACAAAGCGATTCTCACTCTGGCCCTGGTGGAGAATCTCCAGCGGAGTGACCTGAACCCGATCGAGGAAGCAGAGGGCTATCAGCAGCTGGTGCACGACTTCGGTCTCACCCAACAGGAGGTCGCGGAACGGGTCGGGAAGGACCGAACCACCGTTGCGAACATGCTGCGCGTGCTTCAGCTCCCCGAAGTCGTCCGCAAGATGCTGCGGAATGGTGAGATCACCCTCGGACATGCAAAGCCGCTGCTGTCGCTGGAGGACGAGGGAAGAATCATCGCACTGGCGAAAGAGATCGTTGCGAACGGACTGACCGTGCGCGAAGTGGAGCGTCGCCTGCGGGAAGAAGTTGGAACACGAACGGGCAAGCGTCCGGGAAGACCAATGAAGACCGATCTCCGGCAACCGGAGGTCAAGCGAATCGAAGACCGATTGCGAAGGCACTTCCAGACGGACGTGACGCTGGTCGTTGGCGCGGACGATCACGGATCAATCTCCATTCGATTCTACTCCCCGGACGACCTCGAACGAATTATGGAGTTGATGCGCACCCCGGAGTAATCGACACGGTTATAAACTATCGCGTAAATCCTTTAGAGACAATGGATTACGAAATGTCCTCCACTTCCACAGGCGTCATTATCCACACAAATATGCTGTTCGGGAACGAGTCGCCTTGAAAAAACTGCCCGCCCTTCAGGCGCTCGTGGATCATGCTGACGAGCTGCTCGACACCGCTTCCACCCCCGATTACCCGAACGCGTTGAATGGACTCCAGTTCGAGAATACCGGTCCGGTGAAGGGGATCGCGGTAGCGGTTGATTTCTCGATTCGCTCCATCGAGGGGACAATGGCAGCAGCAGCTAACCTCCTCGTCGTCCACCACGGAATGTTCTGGAGCGGCCTCGAACCTCACACCGGCCGCGCGTACGCGAAATTGCGCATGCTGCTCGAAAATGACATCGCGGTTTACGCCTCACACCTCCCGCTCGACCGACATCCATCCCTCGGCAACAACGCGCTCCTCGCCCGGGAGCTCGGCCTCAAGCCTTCGGCGGGCTTCGCGCGATTCAGGGAGATTGACATCGGAGTCCAGGGAACGACGGATGTCGAAACCACAGAGCTTGCTGACCGCGTGCGGAAATTCAGCGCTTCACATGGAACGCACGCCGTGATCGGCGGGATCACTGACAGACGGCAAACCAGACGCTGGGCAATCTGCACTGGATCCGGAGCATCGGCGGAGACCCTGAAGGAGGCCGAGAGTGCGGGGATCGACACGCTGATCGTCGGCGAGGGACCGCACTGGACGGCGGTGCAATCCGAAGAGAAAGGTTTGACCGTGATGTATGCCGGCCACTATGCGACGGAAACGCTGGGTGTTCGTGCACTCGGCGAACACCTTTCGAAGAAGTTTTCGATTCCGTCCACTTTCATCGACGCACCGACGGGCCTCTAGTCGATCTCAGCAGCCCGTGTATGCGCTCTTCCATGTCATCTTCCACCGTCCGGCAGAAACGCGCTCGAGCAGACCAAATCTTCCGCCTTCACCGTAGATGAGATTGACAACCAGCACCGGACGAGGCGGCGAACCGGTTCTGATGGCAGCAAGGATTTCAGTCAGCTGCACCAATTCTTCCCTGTGAGCGTTCCGGGTGAAATAGGCAAGAGTGTAAGGCGCGCCTCTGGTTTTTTTCTCGGCAATCAGCAGCAGGTGCTCGACTCGCGGGCTCGCCTCCTGGTTGATGCTGCGAATGATGTCGCCGACAAGGACCTGTACCGAATCGTATTCAAACGAGTAGGCGCCCCGGACCCTGAAGGGCAGTCCGCGAAAAGCCCTGTCGGGGGCAACTGGCAAGAGTGCGGCAAGCCTAGCGAGCGTGGCGGTCGTCGCCGCAGAATCCACGCGGGAAAGTCCTTCGATCGAATCGAGTGCAATCGGTTGTACCCGACCAGCTGCAAATCCAATGTTCCAGCCCGTGGGCGCGGACCGTACCATGGTTGCGGCTGGCCAGCCGCGACATTCCCCACCGTACGTCTGGCGGAAAACAGTCACCGACGCGGTGCCGACCTTTCCCTCGCGCGCGAAGAGATCCATCGCATAGCGTACGATCTGCGCATCGGGAACTGAGTCCAGGCGCATCACGCTGTCGGTGACTTCCGGAAGAATGATCACGCCGCTGTCACCATTCTGTTCCGTTGCGGCGAGCATGACCGGACCCGCCTCGACCTTCCAGTTCCTGTTGCTGGTTGGCGGTACCTGGATTACAGGGGTGGTGGACGACGCCACGACAGGCGGCACTGGCACGTTCTCGCGATCGCCTCCACAGGCACCTGTTGCCGAGAGGCCTGCAGCCAATCCAAAACGGGTAAGGCGGCGAAGAATCATGGAAAGTAATTTGTCGGACACGGAGTTAGACGTCGAGAGAAGGGACAGTACGGATGCTACGTCAGCCTACGTATTCGCGTGCCGGCCTCGAGCATGTATGATGACTCCGTGAGACCGGCTCTACCCGGACGTCAACCCCGGAAAACGGCAACACCATGGCAACTTCGGCAGATGTGAAAGACATGTCCCCCCGCGCGCCCGACGGAGACGCCGAGGCGCCTCTCGCCCCAACACGCGAGCGGCTCAGTTGGGCTCTCTACGACTTTGCCAACACCGTTTTCTCCATGAATATCGCCACGCTCTATTTCTCGGCGTGGCTCGTCGCCGACCTCGGGCGTTCAAACACCCTCTATGCGACGGTCAACGGAATCGCATCGGCACTGGTTGTTGTTTCGATTCCATTGTTCGGCGCGATATCGGATGCCACTCAGCGCCGCAAGCCATGGGTCGTCGGCTTCACGCTCATCGCGTGCATCGCCACCGTGGTGATGGCCGCATTTGGACAGTTCGGACTTCCGCTGTCCGGCGAGGGAATCGTCGCCCCTTCCACGGTAGCGCGCTGGGCGATGTCGCCTGAGGTTGCGCTCTTCGGGGTTCTCGCCGCATTCACGATCGCGAACTATGCGTTTCAGGGCGCCCAGCCCTTCTACAACGCGATGATGTCCGAGCTCGGACCGTCCAGTAGTCGCGGACGTCTGTCGGGAGCCGGCGCGGCGCTCGGCTATGTGGGCTCGATTACCGGAGTCCTGCTCACGCTTCCGTTCTTTACGGGTGCGATACCACTGATCGGACAGCTTCCCCAAGCGACGGTCGACTTCATCCGCGGCATCGTGCCACTCACGGCGAATGGCGGCAGAGTCTCAACGTTCGTGCCCACCGCGCTACTCTTTTTCCTGTTCGCGCTGCCGCTCTTTTTCTTCTGCCGCGATCACAACGCATCACGCGGCCGCAGGAACGTTGCATGGCGCGATGCGTTCAAGGATGTCGGGGCCACGCTCAGGGAGGCGCGCCGCTATCCCGGATCCCTCCGCTTCATTCTGACTTCGTTTCTATACCAGGACGCGATGGGGACGATCATCGCGAACATGGCGCTCTACGCCATCTACGCAATGGGATTCACCAAGGGATCGGAGGTCACGCTCTTCGTTGTCCTCACGATTCCCGCAGTACTCGGCAGCTACCTGATCGGTCGTCTTACCGATCGCATCGGGCCAAAGCGGACGCTCTCGTGGGTCATTGGCGCGTGGATCATTCTTCTCATCGCGATGATCCTCGTGCCGACGCGCACAGCGTTCTGGATCGTCGGCGCGGCGATCGGTTTCATCTACGGCGGTGTGTCGACAGCGGAGCGGCCGCTACTGCTCACCCTGGTTCCGGACAAGGAAGCAGGGCGATTCTTCAGCCTGATGGTGCTGTCCTCACGCGCAGCGGCAGTGGTCGGTCCGTTCGTATGGGCGATCACAGTCGACGCTCTGATTCCATCGATGGGCAGAGGGTTCGCTTATCGTGCCGGGGTAGTGACGGTCGCTATCGGGATGATGGGAGCACTGTGGCTCCTGCAGGGCGTGCCTGACAACTTCAAGCGAAGAACCGCGTGATCTACTCCATCCTGAAGTGGATCACCGGCATCGCCCTCTATTGGTTCTATCGCGACATCCGCGTCGAGAACAAGCAGGCAATTCCGGCGGCTGGTCCGCTTCTGATCGCGGTCAACCATCCGAACGCGCTCGTAGACGCGCTCATTGCCGCCTGGATCATCCCACGACGCGTTGGGATGACGGCCAAGGCGACGCTAACGGACAACCCGCTCGTTGCGGCCATCTTCAGACTGCTCGACGTGGTGCCGCTTCGCCGCACGAGCGACGAGCGGGAGAGGAGCGGGCCAGGGGTGGATCCCTCACGAAACGCGGGTGCGTTCCGCGAGATCCTTTCGCTGCTCGAGCGCGGTGGAGCAGTGCTCATCTTTCCGGAGGGAAAAAGTCACAGCGAGGCAGAGCTCGCTCCGCTCAAGAGCGGGCTTGCCCGCCTCGCGCTCATGGCGCGCGACGAATCAGGAATTCGGGGGCTGCGCATTCTCCCGATGGGTCTCGTCTTCGAGGACAAAGGAAACCCCGGCAGCCTGGTCGGGGCGCGCATCGGCAAGCCGATAGAGATGGACAGCTGGGACGGGAAGAATCACCAGGATCTCACGATGGAAATCGCACGTCGGCTGAGCAGTATGTCCAACGAAGCAGTCATTCCCGACACCAGTGACATCGTCGGCCGGGACCATCATGCGTTCAACAAGCACCTCATCGGCGTGGCAGCGTGGTGGGGACGTCTCACGCACCGCTTTCCGATACGGATGGCACGCAACCTTGCCGTGCGGAGAAGTACCAACCCGGACGAGCCCGCGATGCTCACGATAATGTTCGGCCTCGGCTTCGTGCTGCTGACGTACGTGGTGCACCTCGCCGTAATCGGCGTAGTGGCGGGATCGGCGCTGGTCGTCGTTGCCTATCTGGTCACCCTGCTCGCCGGCGCCTACTGGGCCGCGTTCGAGGAGCATCCGCGGCGGTACTGAGCTACATCTTCGTCTCGAGCCAGTTCTTCCCTTCGCCCAGATCGACGACGAGCGGCACCGCCAGCTCTGCCGCATGCTCCATCTCGTGCTGCACGAGCAGGCGAACATCGGCGAGCTCTTCAGGAACGACTTCGAAGACGAGCTCATCGTGAACCTGGAGCAGCATCTTGCTCGACAGATCGCGTGCCCTGAGCGCATCGTCGATGCGAATCATCGCGATCTTGATCAGGTCTGCGGCCGATCCCTGGATCGGAGAGTTGGCGGCGGTTCGCTCGCCGAACGCGCGAATGTTGAAGTTGCGCTCGCGCAGCTCGGGGATGTAGCGACGCCTTCCGAAGATGGTCTGCACGTACCCGTGTTCCCGCGCGAACGCGACCATGGAATCGAGGTACGCTCTCACACCCTGAAAGCGCTCGAAGTACTTCGCGATGAAGTCTTTCGCTTCGGCATGCTCGATGTCCAGCTGTCGGGAAAGCGCGTGCGGGCCCTGTCCGTAGATCGTCGCGAAGTTGATGGTCTTTGCGCGGCCGCGCATGTCACTCGTCACTTCATCGAGCGCCACCTCGAAGATGAGCGCCGCCGTCTGCCGGTGGATGTCGCCGCCGGCCTGGAATGCCTCGACGAACGCGGGATCGTGTGACAGGTGAGCGAGCAGCCGCAGCTCGATCTGCGAGTAATCGGCGGCTAGCAGCACCCATCCCTTACGCGGGATAAATCCTTTCCTGATGTCGCGGCCGAGCTCTCTCCGGATCGGAATGTTCTGGAGATTGGGATCGCTTGATGACAAGCGCCCGGTGCTGGCGACCGTCTGATTGAACGACGTGTGCAATCGTCCGGTTTTCGGATTGACCAGCCGCGGCAGCGCATCGAGGTAAGTGTTCTCCAGCTTCGACAGCTCCCGATACTCCATCAGCAGCACCGGCAGCGCATGTCCGTCTTCGGCCAGCTCCTTCAGCACGCTCGCGTCCGTCGACGGACCGGTGCTGGTCTTTTTTAGCACCGGCAAATTGAGCTTTCCGAAAAGAATCTCCCTCAGCTGGGGATTGGAGTTGATGTTGAACTCCGTCCCCGCCACCTCATAGATCTGTTTCTCTACCGCCTCGCGCTCCGCCTGGAAGCGCTGCTTGAGCGATGCGAACCAGGGAAGGTCGATCGCGATGCCCGTCCATTCCATCTCGGCAAGCACGTCGACGAGCGGTATCTCCACGCCCGACAACAGCTGTGTCAGCTCATGCGCGGCAAGCTGCGGCTCGAAGATCCGGCGCAGCTGCAGGGCGATATCGGCTTCCTCGCACGAATAGTCACGCGCTGCCTCGACCGGACATTCGTCGAACGGAACCGCACCCTTCCCCTTCCCGCAGAGATCAGTGTAGGACGTGAGCGTGTGCTCGAGAAATTCCAGAGCGAGCACATCGAGACCGTGCGAGCGGCGGCCGGGATCGAGCACGTAGCTCGAAAGCATCGTGTCAAAGTCCAGTCCCGCCAGATTCACACCGGCTGAACGCAGCACAAGGAGATCGTACTTGGAGTTCTGGGCTGTCTTCTTGATGGCCGGATCCTCGAGAAGCTCTCGCAGGGCCGACATCTCGGGTGAGTCGAGCATGGGGAGGTTCCGCACCTTGTCCGGCCGTGCGCTCCTCAGCATGCGCGCGGCGATGCCGACCGGTTCGGCGGTGCTCTTCTTTTTTGCAGGCAGGTCCAGGAAGGTTTCGTCACCACCACGAACGAGCCCGCGCTCTTCCGGCGCGTCGGTCGCCGACCTGTCTCCCGCCGCATCGACCAACAGCTCGCCCTGCGTTGGTCGCGGTACCCGGTGCCGGAGGGGAAAGTAGTACGCTTCGCCGGCGCCGACGGCGATCGAGAGACCCACCAGCGACGACCGCAGCGGGTCCACAGTCTGGGGGCTGTCGGCATCGATCAGAGTCTCGGTGTCGAGCGCAATCACCCCGGCTTTACGGGCCCGTTCCACGGCCCGGGCTACGCCTTCCACGGTATCGACCGTGGCATAACTGAGCGTCTTCTTCGCCTTCGGCTCCACCGGTGCCTGAACCGCCGAGTCCTTGGCGAGCGCGTGAAACTCGAGCTCGATGAAGAGATCGCGCAGCCGGAGGTGATCAGGCTCACGCACCGTCAATTTGTCGAGATCGAACGGCACGGCTAAATCGGTTCGAATTGTTACTAATTCTTTCGACAACCGGGCGTTCTCGGAATGCTCGAGCAGCGCTTCACGCGGTCGCTTCTTCGTGATCTCCGCCGCGTGCTCCAGGATGGACTCGAGGTGCCCGTACTGCTTGACGAGCTCGGCCGCCGTCTTGTCACCGATCCCTTTGACGCCGGGAATGTTGTCCGACGAATCCCCGACAAGCGCGAGATAGTCAGTGACGAATTCGGGGGGAACGCCGAGTCTTTCCGCTGCGTTCTCGGTGCCGACCCAGTGCTCTTCGACATTGGCGGGGCCGCCGCGGCCGGGGTTGAGCAGCCACACCCCCGGCTGAACGAGCTGTTGGAAATCCTTGTCGCCCGAAACCACGACGACGTTCACTCCGGCCTCGACGCTCCGCGCGACAAGAGTTCCGATGACGTCATCCGCCTCATAGCCCGGCAGGGTGAGAATCGGTATCCGGTAGGCATCGAGGATCTGGCAGATGCGATCCATGCCGCGGTCGAAATCCGACTGCAGCTCTTCGGTGAGCTTCTCGCGTGTCGCCTTGTAAGCCGGATAGCGCTCGTGCCTGAACGAAAGTCCGGAATCGTGCACCCAGCCGAGGTACTCGGGGCGGTGCTTGGTGATCATGCGCTGGAGAAAGTTCGCGATGCCCCAGCTTGCCGAGGTGTTCTCACCCTTGCTGGTGGTGAGCGGGCGGGAGATGAGGGCGAAAAACGCCCGGTAAATCAGCGCGTATCCATCCACGAGAAAGAGCCGCGGGCTCTCCGGAACTTTCATGGAGTGAATATAAGACGCGCCCTTACATCATCGCGCCCACCGCCGCGCATTCAGAAGCGAGAACTCGCTCTCGCTCGGGCGGGTGAGCTTCCACCGGCCTGTTTCCTCGTAGAACGTGAGCTGCGAGTTGTACTGCCTGTACTGCCAGACCTGAAGGCGTGCCGCGGTGGAAGCCTGCGATACGGAAAGAGTCTGGTTGACGCTGCGCTCGAGAATCTGGTCAGGCTCGCCAAGCGCGACGAAGACCATGCCGCGATCCGACAGCCATCCAGGATTGCGGTCCATCCTGAACTGAACATTCGCCTGCTGAATGCGATTGAAATATCCCTGCATGTCCTCGTTGATCGACGTTTCCGGAATGGGATCCGTCGCCCGCAGAAATTCAGCCCAGACCGATGCACGGCGCTCCGGTGGTGCATCGCGCAGTGTCTTGAGGCGCGACGAGGAGGCGAAATAACGCAGATAGCCGAGCATGTCCTCGAACGACATCAGGGGAATATCCTCCCCGAATGTGACGAACAGCGGCGCACGCACCGTGTCCTGCCAGTCGCTCCTCGTGAAGAGAACGTTCGCGATCCCCACGCCGACGGAAGAAATCGGCACGTTGACGACGCCGGTAAACAGTGAGCCGTTACGGCTCAGGACACTCGAGTCCCGCCAGATCGTAACGCCCTGGTCGTTGCGGACCGAGAAGCGGACGGGCAGCTTCGATCCCGGACCGTATCCTTCGACGTAGATGGCAATCGTGCTGTCGCGGCCGAACACCGCGCTCGACCGCGGACTGCCCAGCAGCCGCGGCACGGAATCGAGATTGGAGCGGCCCTTCGCCTCATAAACCAGCATCGGTGTCGAGAGCGAGGGTCCACGGAAGCTGGGCACCACGATCTCACCCGTTTGATTTCCAGTCCGGGAGCCGCCGACATCGCGCACCATGAGTGCCATCGAGTAGCTGCCCGGCGGCACACGGAAGAAGTGCTGGAAGATCACGCTCTCGTCAGTGCGATTTATCTCCCGGAAAGTGCCGACGCGGACGATTTCCATCGCGTTGATGGTTGCGGCCTCTACCTCTCCGCGCCGCAGCGTCAGCTTCACCTCGTACGGCGCGCGGTACCTGTCGCCCTCGCGAGTGAACGTGAGCGCACGGTTGGGAATCGACACGCTCGCGAGAACGATCGTGGTGTCGGGCGCATTAGCCGCGAAGTACGACACCTTTCCGACGAACGAGAGTGGCGCCGGGCCGGCTATGAGGCCGAGCTGCCGGTAGAGCTGGCTCACGTCCGGAGGCGCGGTCCCTTCGCGGGGAAGTGACCGGGGGTCGAGAGTCGGCTCTACGCGCGAGCCTGAGCAGGCGAGGAGCCCGGTCCCGGCCAGGACCAGGGCCAGCGAGCGATTCAGGAGAGTCATCATCGAAATAAATACCCTATCCGGTCCCGCCGGTTTCTATTAGCTTCGCCGCGTGTCCCGAGAAAAACTGGTCGGCACTGTCGTAGCTGGCTATCAGGTCAAGAAAGAGGTCGGCGAGGGTGGTACCTCCGCCGTATTTCTGGCTGAGCACCCGAATCATGGCACCGTCGCACTGAAAGTGCTACGGGAAAAGCTGCGCCAGGATCGCACCGCTGTCGCGCGCTTTATCCGCGAGGCAAAGTATGGCGCGCGCGTCCGGCACCCCAACGTCGTCGAGACAATCGAGATCGGCGAGGCCGAGAACGGCCTTCATTTCCTGGCGATCGAGTGGGCGGAAGGCGAGATACTCGAGCGCTACGCCAAGGAACACGCTCCACTCCCGAAGGCCGAAGCGACGGTAATCGTGTCGCAGGTCGCCGCCGCGGTACAGGCCGCTCACGACGCGGGGATCG
>JACCRL010000418.1 GCA_013813605.1 Gemmatimonadaceae bacterium | reverse complement strand
GGGCCGAGGAACATGAGGTACGTGCGGAAGGCATCGGCGCCCCACGACTCGATGTACTCGTCGGGATTTACGATGTTGCCCTGCGTCTTCGACATCTTCGCGCCTTCGCGAATGATGTGGCCGTGGGCGCGGAAGCGCGTGTACGGCTCCTCGAACTCGAGATGGCCGGCGTCCTTCAGCACCATCGTTATGAAGCGTGAATACAGAAGGTGCAGCACCGCGTGCTCGTTGCCGCCGATGTAGGAGTTCACGGGCAGCCATTTGCGCGTGATCTCCCTGTCGAACGGCACAGCGTCGTTACCGACGCTCGGGTAGCGCAGGAAATACCAGGAGCTGTCGAGGAAAGTGTCCGATACGTCCGTCTCGCGCCGCGCCTGGCGTCCGCACGTCGGGCACGCGACGCGGTACCACTCCTCGTGGCGCGCGAGCGGCGAAACGCCCGAATCGTCCGGCTTGAAATCCTCGACGAAGGGAAGCACCACCGGCAGATCCTTTTCGGGAACCGGCACCGTTCCACACGCATCGCAATAGATGACCGGAATCGGCGGGCCCCAGTAGCGCTGACGCGATATGCACCAGTCGTGCAGGCGAAAGTTCACCACCGGCTTCGCCGCGCCGCCATCGGCGAGCATCTCGACGATCGTCCGCTTCGCAGCGCTGACAGTGAGGCCATCCAGCGGGCCTGAGTTCACCATCATGCCGGCGTCACAATCCACGTACGCCGCCTCGAGCGGTGCGTTTGCATCGTCCCGTTCCCCGCAGACGACGCGCACGATCGGCAGCTTGAACCGCGTCGCGAACTCGAAGTCTCGCGCGTCGTGGCCGGGTACGCCCATGATCGCGCCCGTCCCGTACTCCATCAGCACGTAATCCGAGATCCAGATCGGCACGCGCTGGCGCGTGGCCGGATTGGTCGCGTACGTGCCGGTGAAGACCCCTGTTTTCTCCGTGCTCGTCTTGCGCGCGACGATGTCCTGCTTCTTTGTGCGCTCGCGATACGCGTTGACATCGCTCATCGCCGCAGGCGCTGTCAGCTTGTCCACGAGCGGGTGCTCGGGCGCGACGACGAGATATGTCGCGCCGTAGATCGTATCGGGGCGGGTGGTGAAGACGCGGATCGCGCAGTCGATCGCCTCACCCTCGAACGTGAGCTCGGCGCCTTCCGACCTGCCAATCCAGTTCCGCTGCGCCGTCTTCGTCGAATCCGACCAATCCAGATGATCGAGGTTCGACAGCAGCCGCTCGGCGTAGTCACTGATGCGGAAGAACCACTGCTCGAGCGACCTCTGCTCGACCGGCGTCTTGCACCGCTCGCAGACTCCGCCCACGACCTGCTCGTTGGCGAGCACCGTCTTGCAGTTGGGACACCAGTTCACCGCCGCCTTCTTCTTGTAGGCGAGGCCCTGCTTCAGGAGCTGGAGGAATATCCACTGCGTCCACTTGTAGTAGTCGGGCTCGGTGGTCGAGAGACTGCGGTCCCAGTCCACCATCAGGCCGGCGCGCTCGAGCTGCCTCCGGAAGTTGGCGATGTTCTTCGGGATCAGCTCCATCGGGTGCCGCCCCACCTTGAGCGCATAATTCTCCGAATGAATCCCGAAAGCATCGTATCCCAGCGGCTCGAAGACATTGTGTCCCTGGAGGCGCTGGAATCGTCCATAGATGTCGTTCCCGGTGAATGCGAAAAGGTTTCCGACGTGGAGTCCTTCCGCGGATGGATAGGGGAACATCATCAGGGCGTAGAATGGCCGCTCGGCACCGCGGATGTCCGTCGCGTTCGTGCTTCGCTCCCGCCACAGCCGCTGCCACTTCCGCTCGATCGCGGTTGGGTCGTAGCCGACTGCGGCGGCCGAGTCGTGGCGCGTTGCCGAATCTTCCATTGCTACAAGCTAGCGTCTGTCGGGCAGACTTTCATCTGCGCCGCGCGCGACGCAAACCGTTCTCCTCGTGGCAATGACAGCAACCTCATACTCCCCGCCGCCGCGGAATGCCGCTGCCGGTCTGCTAAAGCCTCTCCTCGGAAAACTCCAGCTCCGCGCCCTTCGCATCGTCGTCATCTTCGGCGTTGTTTTCCTCGGCGGACTGATTCTCTTCCTGATCCGCCTGACATCGCTCCTCACTCCGGATCTTCGCGCGAGCCTGCTCTCGGTCGACGGCGTGCCCAGCACACTCTTCCTCGCTCTCCTGTGGCTCGTCGGATCAGTGATCGTCACCAGCGCGATAATTCTTTCTTTCATCAAGCGTCACGTGAGCGGACCCGCCGCCGAGCTCGCGCGCATTCACGAAGCCGTCGCCGGCGGAGATCTCTCTGTCGCCTATGCGCCTGGCCTGCGTAACGCCGAGGTTGACCGCCTCAGCGGATCCACGGTCGCGATGCTGAGCCATCTGCGGTCGGTCGCCGGCGACATGCGCGACGCAACCACCGACAACAGCCGGCTCACCGCGCAGATTGCGCTCGCCTCACAGTCGGTCGCCGCATCCGCGCGTGAGGGCGCAGCGACATCGAGCGTGCTCAGCCGCGACGTGACTCAACGCGAGCGCGCCGTACACGAGCTTGCCACCGGCGCGACGCGGCTTGGCGAGCTCTCGGGCGAGATCAGGGTCATCGTCGGCGAGGGTATGAAACGTGATCGCGCGCTGCGCACTGTCGCCGTCGAGAACCGTGTCCGCCTCGACGAGACCTCCGCCGCCCTGGAATCACTGACAACGAATGCACTTGCGAGCGCCGAAGCGATCGAGGGACTTTCGTCGGCGGTTGACGAGATTCGAGCCTTTCTTTCGCTCGTGCAAAAGATCTCCCGTCAGTCGAAGCTGCTTGCCCTCAACGCGGCGATGGAAGCGGCACGCGCCGGCGAGCACGGAGAAGGATTCGCCGTCGTCGCCACCGAAGTTCGTCGCCTTGCGAGCAGCTCCGCCGAGGCCGCGGAGAGAACCACTTCGCTGGTGAAGGAGATGCTGGAGCGGGTGCAGAGCTCGCGCGAATCGACGACGCGGACGGTGACGACGGTGCAGCAGGTTCTCGAATCGACGCGGGCCGGGCGCAAGTCGTTCGCCGATGTGGAGGAAGGCGTCCTCGACGCGCAGGGGTGGAGCGAAAAGGTGGAGAACACTGTCGCCGAGACTGGCCAGCTCATCGACTCGATGACTCAGCGCATCAACACCCTGGCCCAGGGAACGAGCGCGTTCGCGCGTGCCATCCACCACGTCGCGTCGACCAGAGACGAGCAGAGCCGCGGCCTGAGCGACCTCGCGTCCAGCGCGACAGAGCTGAGCGACGCGTCGCGGCGCCTCACCCAGCTCGCGGCAACGTTCAGGCTGAGCAGCTCACCGCGGCCTGCGGCTTTTCCGACTGCCTGAACATGAAGGCAAAGGGCACCATCCTCGCGCCCTGGGAATCAGCCACCGCGAAACTGCCGCCTTCGTAGAGAGCCGCCGCACCAAACCGTCCATCTTTCGCTACCGCGTAGAACTGCAGCGAGAACGTCGGCCGCCCCCGTCCGTCCAGCAGCCGCGGCTCCGTCGTGGCAATCACGCGCTCGATTGTTTTCAGGCACGCCTGCTCGGGTGAGAGGCCCTGCCGCATGAATTCAACGATCAGGAACGCACCACACGTCTTGATGCACGACTCCCCTCGTCCCGTCGAGCCAGCCGCACCAACTGTGTTGTCGCAGTACTGACCGGCGCCGACGATCGGCGAATCGCCGACGCGTCCAGGGATCTTCCACGACAGTCCACTCGTCGTCGTGACCGACGAAATGTCTCCCGCTGCGTTGACGGCGTTCATGTTGATCGTACCGGTAGTGAAGTTGACGCCGAGCTCGGGGGCGCTGTCGCGCTGAGAAGTGCGCGCGGGCGCGCGCGGCATTCCCGGCGCGTCGAGCCAGTTGTCGGATGGATTGAGGCATGCCTTCCAGCGCAGCCAGTCTTTCCTGCTCTTTTCGGTGAGCAGATTCTGCTCGGTGAATCCCATCCCCAGCGCAAACTTCTTTGCTCCCTCCCCGACAAGCAGCACATGGTTTGTATAGTCCATTACCGCCTTGGCGACGAGCGACGGCGTCGCGATTCCCTCGAGACAGGCGACCGCGCCCGCCCGTTTCGTCGGTCCGTGCATGCACGACGCGTCGAGCTGCACCACGCCGTCGGCGTTGGGCAGTCCGCCCAGTCCAACCGACTGATCCTCGGGATCGAGCTCCTGGATGTTCACGCCGGCAATGATCGCGTCGAGGGTGTCGGCTCCCTGCCGCGTGATCATGTCGTAAGCCCTGGCGACCCCGCGAAGTCCGTTGCCCGATGCGATGACGACGGGCCGTGATGCCAGCGGCACGCGCGCGGCACGCTCGCCTACGCGCGCGAGAACCGGCTCAGCCCCAGCTCGCTCTCCGAGGGCAAGCGATGCGGCGGCGGCCGCTCCGGTAGTTACGAACGTGCGGCGGGAGATCGTCATCGGTTCTTCTCCGTGATGGGGAGGGGAGTTTGCACCCGGCCCACGCGCGCGGGCGTCTTCGGGGAGAGTTCGGCTGCGGCGATGTCGCTACCGCTACAATAAGGTATGCGGCCGTTATAGCTTGACGCTACGCATGAAGAGGCCTTTGAGGATCAGAAACCTGCGGCTCGCGCAGTCCGAGCCGGCGCCGTCTCCCGAGATCCGAGGGCCGCTCCCCAATCGCATCGAGCACGACATGCTTGGCGAGCGCGAGGTGCCCGGCGAAGCGCTGTACGGCGTACAGACTCTCCGCGCGCTCGAGAACTTCTGCATCAGCGGCGTCGAGCTGCACGAGTTTCCTACCCTCATCGAAGGCCTTGCATCGGTGAAGGAAGCGGCGGCCATCGCCAACCACGAGCTTGGACTGCTGAACAACGAAGTCTGCGACGCGATCGTCAAGGCGGCGGCGGAAATCCGAGGGGGCCGGCATCACCAGCACTTCAAGGTGGACATGATTCAGGGAGGTGCGGGCACCTCTACCAACATGAACGCCAACGAGGTCATCGCCAACCGCGCGCTCGAGATACTCGGCAGGAAACGCGGCGAGTACGACGTCGTGCATCCCAACAATCACGTCAACCTCAGCCAGTCCACCAACGACGTCTATCCGACTGCGGTCAAGCTCGCGCTCCACACGAGCATTGGCGAGCTGCAGCTGGCGATGATCGCGCTCGCGGCGGCGTTTCTGCAAAAGGGCGAGGAGTTCGGCTCCTTCATCAAGATGGGCCGCACTCAGCTGCAGGATGCGGTGCCGATGACGCTGGGCCAGGAGTTCTCGGCGTTCGCGCACACGATGCTCGAGGATGTCGACCGGCTGGGTGAAGCGCAGGCGCTGATACGCGAGATCAACATGGGTGCGACCGCGATCGGTACCGGCATCAACGCGCCGCCCGGATACGCCGAGAGCGTGCGCCGTCATCTCGCGCACATCACCGGCCTGCCTCTCATCACGGCGCCCGATCTCGTGGAGGCAACCGCGGATACGGGCGCCTTCGTACAGCTGTCCGGCGTGCTGAAGAGATGCGCCGTGAAGCTGTCGAAGATCTGCAACGACCTGCGGCTGCTGAGCTCGGGCCCTCGCACCGGGTTCGGCGAGATCAATCTCCCACCGATGCAGCCCGGCTCGTCGATCATGCCGGGCAAGGTGAATCCCGTCATCCCCGAGATGGTGAACCAGGTCTGCTTCGACATCATCGGCGGCGACGTCACAGTGACGATGGCGGCCGAGGGCGGGCAGCTGCAGCTCAACGTGTTCGAGCCGATTATCGCCTACCGGCTGCTGCTCGGAATGTCGACGCTGACGCGCGCGTGCAAGGTGCTGCAAGACCGATGTGTCGAGGGGATCACTGCCAACCGTGAGCGGATGCAGATGTACGTCGAGCAGTCGATCGGGGTGATCACGGCGCTTGTGCCGGTGCTTGGTTACGAGACAACAACCCAGATTGCGGGAGAGGCGCTGGCGACGGGGCGGGGGGTGTACGAGCTGGTTTGTGAGAAGGGGCTCATGACGAAGGAACAGCTCGATCGGGTGTTGAATCCGGCGCTCATGACGGCGCCGCGACGGGCAGAGTAGCTGAACGGCGCGAGGCAACCTAGAAAGACACAGATGCGAGGGGTCAGAAGCGCAGGTGTCAGTTGCGAGACGGAGGAGGGTCGGCCCCCCGTAAAGAATAGCGAGATCCCAGACCATTCTGGGCTTCTAAATGCGTGGGCGCGGCAGCGTCTTCCTCAAAGAACCACCCCACTCAGCGCGCAGTCGTCATCTAGCAAACTCTTATCTTGGCCTCTGACCCCTCGCATCTGTGTCTCTCTCAGTTGC
>JACCRL010000099.1 GCA_013813605.1 Gemmatimonadaceae bacterium | reverse complement strand
CTTCAGAGTCCATTTGTTGCTGAACGGGGTATCTCGACTACAACTCGCTTTCGACAACTGTCAGGGGAATCAATTGAGAGCTCCGGTTCGTTCTACCCTGTTGGCGCTCGCACTGCTGGCGGGATTGGCACACCAAGGTCACGCCCAAGCCGAGCGGTGGTGGTCACACATTGAGTATCTCGCCGACGACCGCATGCGCGGCCGCGAGACCGGCAGTCCGGAGCATCGAGTCGCCGCAGACTATATCGCGCGGATGTTCCGCAAAGCGGGTCTCCGCCCCGGGGCCGGGAGCAGCTTCATCCAACCAGTCTCATTCACCGCCCGGCGGATAGTCGAAGCGCGCTCGAGCGTGAGCCTCCTGCGGGGTGGCGCCGAAGAGAAGCTGACGCTCGGCGAAGATCTCACGATCAACGTCCGCGTCGCCAACGCTCCCTTCACCGAGGCGCGCGTGATCTTCGCCGGCTACGGGCTGTCGATCCCGTCGCGGAATCACGACGACTTTGCCGGGCTCGATCTCAACGGGAAGATCGTGCTGGTGATGCCAGGCGGGCCGAAGGGAATCGCCGGTCCGTTGCTGTCGCATTCCCAATCCCAGCGCTGGTCAGAGCTCAGGAAGCGGGGCGCGATCGGCCTGTTGACCGTCAGTTCTCCGGCAGGAGATACGCCGTGGTCCCGCTCGTCACTGGCGCGGTTGAATCCACAGATGACGCTCACCGACGCAACGCTCGATGAGACTGCAGGCCAGCGTTTTAACGGCGCGATCAACCCCAATGCAGCAGAAAAATTCTTTGCCGGGTCGGGGAAGGCCGCCCGGCCGCTCATCGACGCCGCTCTCAAGGGTGAGCCGCTGCCGAGCTTCGATCTTCCAGCTTCCATCCGCGCCACGATTGCGATGGACAGCTGGCCCGTGGAATCGCAGAACGTGATCGGAATTCTTCCCGGAAAGCGGAGCCACGGAAATCGGGATCTCTCGAATCAGTACGTTGTTCTTTCCGCTCACATGGACCACCTGGGCGTCGGATCGCCGATCAGGGGCGACAGCATCTTCAACGGCGCGATGGACAACGCGTCGGGAGTAGCGATGCTGATCGAGGTTGCGCGCGCCGCGGCGGCGGGAAAGCGGAGCGCCCGCTCGATCATTTTCATCGCCGTTACCGGAGAGGAAAAAGGACTCCTCGGCTCGCGCTACTTTGCGAACCACCCGACGGTTCCGGCGCGGTCCATCGTCGCCAACATCAACACCGACATGTTCCTCCCTGTCATTCCGATGCGGTCGCTGATCGTGAATGGGCTCGAGGAATCGGATCTCGCCGCTGATGCGCGCCGTGCCGGCGCGAGCCTTGGCGTCGAGGTAGTCACGGATCCGGAGCCCGCGCGGAACGCGTTCACCCGCAGTGACCAGTACAGCTTCATCAAGAAGGGAATTCCGTCAATTTCGTTGAAGACGGGTTTCGTAAAGGATTCGCCCGAGCACGAGACGATCAAGCGGTGGCGCTCCGATCGTTACCACGCTCCGTCGGATGATCTCGGTCAGCCGGTGAATTTTCAGTCGGCGGCGCTGTTCAGCAGACTCTACCTTCGCATCGTGCAGGAGATTGCCGATCGGCCGACGAGGCCGAGCTGGAATGCTGACAGCTTTTTTCGGAGGATGGCTCCTGATCGTGGATAAGTGAACCAGCCATACTATTTAGTTCCTCGTCTGTCCACGATCCCCGCCTCGAGCGCCATCCTGAGATCGTAGGGCGTCACCGGCACCGGGAAATCCGCGCTCCTGTTCCACCCCAGAGACTGCGCCCTCACGCGCAGCCGTACCTCCTCCGCCACGGCAGGATCGCCGAAAGGAGTTTTGCGCCAGCGGTAGCTCTCACGTATTATTCGCGACGTGACCCTCAGGCTGGCCATCGAAGTGTGAGTGGTGAGGGTGACCATCGCTCCCCCGCCCTCCCGCGCCGCGCGGGAGAGTCGCACGTTCTCGGTTCCCTCCGGCTCGATGCCCGCGATCACCACCAGGGCGAACCCTCCGCACCGCAGCAGCTCCTCGGCGGCGCGAAGTCCGTGCTTGCGATTGCGCGGCCGTACGAGGATCGGTCCCTCCTCCCAGAACGGACCGGCGACGGTGCACAGTCCATCGATCCAGACAGCCCGCTCACCCGCCGCGACGGTGGTGTGGCAGGCAGCCCTGAGCACCGCCGTGGCTCCGCCATGTGGTGCCCATACGGTGAGACGGCCGCGCGGTAATCCTGCCCCGGGAAGAATCGCATCGAGCGAGGAGATCCCGGTGGCGACTGGCTCGGCGGTCCGATGCGTGACCGGGGTGGCATCGGGGAACCGCTGCTCGATGAGGGTGCGGAGGGCGGAGTTGCGGTCGGGCATTCAATCGGAGGATAACCCGAAGAAAGACCGAAGACAAGAGACAATTGTCGAAACTGCCCCTTGGGAAAATGGCGTAGAGTCCAGAACATAAAAAAAAGCGGGGAGCCCATTGGACTCCCCGCTTCTCACCTCAGTTCAATCCAACCGGATCAGAAGTTACACTGCGGCCCGCAGCACTCGCCTTCGCAGAGGAACTCCCTGTTTAAGATCTGCAACCGACCCTTGCGT
>JACCRL010000416.1 GCA_013813605.1 Gemmatimonadaceae bacterium | reverse complement strand
TCGCGGCCGATGTCAACGCGCGCGAAGGTGAGGATCTCGTCGATGAGACCGAGCAGGTGCCTGGCACTGGCGTTGATTCGGCCGAGCTGCTGGCGCTGCAGCTCGGTCACCGGCCCAGTGATTCCGTCGGAAAGCAGCTCCTCATAGCCCATGATCGCCGTCAGCGGTGTTCGCAGCTCGTGTGACATGATGGCTAGAAAATCAGTCTTGATGGTGTTCGCGCGCTCGGCGTCGGCGCGCGCCGTCTCTGCTTCCGCCAGCGCGAATTCCGCTGTCGCTCGCGCCTGCCTCTCCAGCACGAGGAGCTGTACTCTTTCGCGCTCGGTGTCGCGCAGCACGCGGGCAGACCACACCACGAGCAGCACGAAAGTGACGATGCTCGAGAAGGCAAAGAGCGAGACGCCGAACTCCGTTTCGTAGAGTCCCGCCTCCTCGCCCACCAAGCGTATGAGACCGAGCAGGACGGGAAAGAAAACGGCCGCCGGAAGGAGCCGGCGCGTGAGAACTCCCGCCGGACCCTCATCCATGAGAAGGAAGGCGACGCCACGCTCACGGTGCGCGAACAGTATCCCGGTGCCAAGTATCAGGAACGCGATGACGGTGAGGAGGGCCATCCCTGACCGCTGTGACAGAGCGTACATGCCGCGCACCCCGAAGACATACCCGAGCAGGCCGACGAGCGGGATCATCAGACCGGGCAGGGCGAACATCTGGGTCCGATAGTCGCGGCAGCGCTTGTCGTGGGCGATGCAAAGGAGCGCCAGCGCGAAGAGAAGCAGCGTTCCTGCGCTGTTGATTGCGATCCGTCCAGGCGGATCCCACATGCTGCGCTGCAGCGTCTTGTTGAACAGAAGCAGGTCGATCCCCCGACCGACCGCACCCGTGTACTCATAGAGCGTGATCAGCGCGACCGTGCCCACCAGCGCGGCGAGTGCCTGCTGTATTTCATCCCGCACCGAAGTCCGACTCGAGCCGACCGCCAGCAGCAGTGAGATCCCGGCGATCACAAATGACGCTGCCATAAGTGGCGGCATCGCCAAACCGCCCGGCGACGCAGCCGTCTGTGCGTTTGTCTGGAATGCCCAGCCGAGCAGCACGACTACGCCGATGGCGGCTACCGTAACGCCGGCAACCTTCGGAATGCGCGCGAAGATGCCGATCAGCGGACTCTGTCGGTCCGGCCTGCCGAGGGCAGCGTTGGGTAAACTGTGCATTTTCTTGACTGCTTCGGAACCTATGGCTGAGCTGGCCGACGCGCAATTCTCACAGCCGCACTTCTATATTGCTGAGCCGCGCCGTTACGGCAGCGATGTCGGCGCGGTTGGACATGTCCAGCACCGCCGCACGAGCCTTGATCACGCGCACTTTTATCTGCCCGCTGTCGATCGCAAGGTG
Source organism: Gemmatimonadaceae bacterium (assembly GCA_013813605.1). GTDB lineage: Bacteria > Gemmatimonadota > Gemmatimonadetes > Gemmatimonadales > Gemmatimonadaceae > UBA4720. The sequence goes on along the minus strand of JACCRL010000416.1, from coordinate 4,997 downwards.
CACCGCTCGTGGAAGCTCCAGCTCGCCGCGAGGGGACAGTGGAACGGCGCGGCAGGCAGTAAATATCTCGCGCGTGAAGAGCCAGCAATTCATGCTCGCATAAATCTCCCGGCCGGCCATCGCCGGCGTTGGCGTGACCAGAATGCGACGCAGGAACCCGTCATCGTCGATATCCAGCGCGCCGAACCTGGCCGCCCGCTCGGGGGGGAATCCGCTCAGCGTGACGAGCGCCTCCCGCTCGAAGCCGACGATCGCGGCGTCGCCGATCGGACGCAGACGCGCCAGCACGTCGATCGGATAGTAGTTATCGGAGTTCAGCACCACGAACGGATCGCCGGCAGCGAACTCTTCCGCAGCCAGCACGGCATCGGCAGTCCCCAGCGCCCGCTCCTGCACGGCGAAATGCACGCGCACGCGCGATGGTTTTACCTCGCGCGTGAACCGTTCCCTGACCTGGCCATGCTCGGGGCCGATAACGATGCAGACATCGCTGAAGCCCGCGTCGGCAATCGCGCTGATGAGAAAATCCAGGAACGGACGGCCGACCGGGATCATCGCCTTCAGCCCGGTGTCAGCAACTGAAGCCTGTTCAGGAAGCAACCCCTGCTCGCCATGATTTGCGCGCATGCGCGTACCGAGACCACGCGCGAGAATCACGACCTTTGTCGTGCCCGCCGCTGCTACCACTCGATCTGCGTCTTGTCGTGAAAAAAGCCGCCGGTCGGCCCGCTGTCGGGAAGAAGCGACAGCCAGACCGGTGTCTCGGCGCCCTTCTCCACCGTGCGGTTCGCCCCCTTCCCACCCATGTCCGTTCGTGCCCAGCCCGGGTCCACGGAATTGATGAGGATCCCCATTCCCATGGTTTCCGCGGCGAGCACGCGCGTGACGACGTTGATTCCCGCTTTCGACATGCGATAGGCGACGTAACCCGCGCCCATTCCGGTTAGCGAGCCCATTCCGCTGGACAGGTTCACGATCCGGCCGTAGCGGCGCGTCTTCATGATCGGGATGACCAGCTCGGCGAGCAGAAGGGGACCGTAGACGTTGGTCTCCATTGTCTCGCGTACGACATCCAGCTCGTGGATGGGATCGGAGCTCTCGTCGTCGATCATGACGCCGGCGTTGTTGACGAGTATGTCGATTCGCTGGTAGTGACTCGTTACCGCAGCCACGCATTCCCGGATACTGTCCTGGCTGGCCATGTCGAGCTGGCGCGCCTCGACGACCACGCCGCGGCCGGAAATCGCCTTAGCGGCCGCCTTGCCCTTTTCGAGATCTCTCGAGCCAAGAATCACGCGCGCGCCGGCGTGGGCGAGCTGGCGGGAGATCTCCAGGCCAAGGCCGCGGTTGCCCCCGGTGACGAGGGCGGTGCGTTCGCCATTCATGATCAAACGTACCTACGTCCGCCGCCGGAGGATACATTTTCGGCGAATGCTCAGACTGATTCTCACGAGCTGTTTACTCGCGGCCCTCGGCGCCGCGCGTCCGGCGAGGTGAATGCCCGAGCTACCGGACATCACCGTTTACATCGAGGCCCTCGAATCACGCGTTAAGGGTGAAACTCTACGCGACACGCGGATCGCGAGCCCGTTCCTGCTCCGCTCGGTCGACCCTCCACTCAGCGCGGTGCACGGCAAACGTGTGACCGGATTCCGCCGCATGGGTAAGCGGATCGTCTTCGATTTCGAGGACGACCTGTTTCTCGTGCTGCATCTCATGATCGCGGGCCGCCTGCGGTGGCTTTCGCCAGATGCGAAGCTCCCCGGCAAGCTGGGACTCGCGGCCCTGGATTTTTCATCCGGCACGCTGGTGCTGACCGAAGCGGGCTCGAAGCGCCGCGCGTCGCTCTGGCTCGTGCGGGGCGGCGAAGGGTTGCAGCAGTTCGTGCGCGGCGGCCTGGAGGTGCTCGACGGGACGGTCGAAGAGTTCGCGGCACGTCTCAACGAGGAGAATCACACCCTCAAGCGCTCGCTCACCGATCCACGGCTGTTCAGTGGAATCGGCAACGCCTACTCGGACGAGATTCTTCACCGTGCCCGGCTCTCACCCGTAAAGCACACGCGGCGGCTCAGCGCGGGAGAGGTTCAGCGCCTCTTCGACGCGACGCGCGCAACGCTCACTGAATGGACCGAGCGCCTCCGCAGCGAATACGGAGGCGATTTCCCGAAGAAAGTAACCGCCTTCCGCGACGGGATGGCGGTGCACGGCAGGTTCAGGAAGCCGTGCCCGGTTTGCGGGACGGCGGTGCAGCGGATTCGGTACGCGGACAACGAGACCAATTATTGTCCGCGCTGCCAGACCGACGGGAGGCTGCTCGCCGACAGGGCGTTATCCCGTTTGCTGAAGCAGGACTGGCCGCGCTCGGTCGACGACCTCGCCTGACCGACCTCTAAGGTCGAGTTACGCGCGCGGCTTGAGAGCCGCCATCATGCTCATGCCGATGCCGGCGAGTGACTGCCCACCGTCGCAAACCATTATCGAGCCAGTGATGAATTGGGCGGCGTCGCTGCAGAGAAAGAGCGCGAGGTCGGCGATCTCCTCCTTTGTGGCGAACCGTTTCAATGGAACGCTCTTCATGAACGCCGACCGGATCTCCGGCGTCGGTGCGAGGCGCTTCATTCCTTCGGTCTCATCCACCGCACCGGGCGCGATGGAATTCACGCGCACCCCTTCGCTCCCCCATTCGATCGCCAGGCACTTGGTCAGCATGTCCACACCGGCCTTTGCCGCGCACACATGTGCCTGGAGCGGCGTCGGCGTGAATGCCTGCATCGCCGAGATGCTGACGATCGATGCGCCGGGCCGCCTGAGGTGCTCGAAGGCGGCCCGGCAGGTGTTGAACGTTCCGAGCAGGTCGATGTCGACGACCGACTTGAACGCATTCGCCGACATTCCGAGCGCCGGGGCAGGGAAGTTTCCCGCCGCACCGCACACGACGATGTCGAGCGGGCCGTGCTCTTCGCGCGCGGATTTTATCGCTGCCGCGAGCACTTCATACTCGCGGACATCGGCCGGATAGCCAGCGGCTACACCTCCGGCAGCGCGGATCTCGCCCGCTGCGGCGTCGAGTTTCTCCTTCGTGCGCCCGACGAGCGCCACCTTCGCCCCGTGCTCGGCGAAACGCTTCGCGATGGCAAGATTGATCCCGCTGCCGCCGCCCGTGACGAGCGCTGATTTCCCGCGCAGCTGCATTTCGCCGAACACGCTCATTCTGTCCGCTCCGCTCTGAATGCCGGCCAACCCCGGCTAACCTACCCTCCTCCAGATGTAAACGGCACTGTGAGCGAAGACTAGAAGCTCATCCAGTAATTCATCTTCACCTGAAAGATGTTGTCGGGATGCGCGGAAAAGAGTGCCGCCCTGTCGCGTGAGAAGCTGAAATCGCCGTAGGGCGCCGAGTCCTGCCGCGTCTGCTGCCACACCACGAACATCGTGGACCCGGGACGATATTCCCATCGGAATACTGCGTTCCCGCGCAGCGAGCGGAAGTTGAAGTTCGGGTTCGGAATCGCAATCGCATTGGTCGGACTCAAGTGGATCGAGTCCACGCGGGAAGACCCGCTCCCCGAGCTCGTGACATCCGTGAACACCCGCCGCGCCGACTGCCGCGGCGCGACGAACTCCTGGTATCGCGAGTAGTCGCCTGCCGATATGAACGGCTGGGCGAAGAGTTCGAGGGTCATCGCCGGCGTCATCGTCACGTTGAGACGCGTGTTCATCGACGTCGTTCGCTGCTGCAGATACGCGAAGATGTAGCGTCGCCCGAAAAAGGCGGTGTTGGATGAATCAACGGCCGACCGCAGGAACTGGTTGTTGCTGGTTGAGTAGTTATACCGCGGCCCGACCGTCAGCTGCACGTTGGACCGCGGGCGCATGGTGACGTCGAGGTTGAGCCCGTACGAGCGCGACCCGTCTTCTCCGATCGACATGTTGGGCGCTGTGCTGTAGGAGATCTTCTTCCGCCGGTCAGAGCTGATGAAGCTCTCCATGAAGCGGAATCCCTTTCTGTTCACGACTGGACCGCCTCGCGTCAACCGCTCGTCGGCGGTTTCGGGATGACGGATGTAAAAGAAGTTAAGGTTCCAGTAATTCTTGAGCTGCCCGAAGTTCCCGACGTGATACTGCCGGTCCGTAAGGTCGCCATCGTAATTGAACTGCTGCTGGGCGCCGCCGACGAGGAAATAGTTGCGGTAGAAGCGGCCCGGCTTCGTCTGCGAGCGCGCGACGTTCGCGTTCATCCAGAAGTAATCCGCCCGCGTCAGGAACGAGATGTCGTTCACCTCGTATCCGGGGCTCCGGAAGTTCACCATCGACTCCCAGTTGAACAGGCCGCCATCCTTGGCGATTCTCGCATAACCGCCATATCCACCGAGCCGCGTCGCGAGGGTGTCGAAGCGGTCGGAGAACAAACCATTTCCTCCCGACTGCCGGTCGGGCCGCTGGAAGTAGCGCGCGCTCGACCGCTGCAGTCGAGCAACCGCGAGCGGATCGCCGCCGAGATTGGACACGGCGTAATTACCCATAAAGGAGTATTCACGCTGCTTCCACGCGTGGAACCAGTCGACCCCGAACTCCTCGGCGTGCTTGTCGAGGCGCTGGGCGAGAGCGGGGTTGTCAAAGCTGCGCAGGACGGAGCTGACGAATCCGCCCACCGTCGTGTTGCCGCCACGCAGGTCGCGCTTGAGGCGGCCGACGAAATAATTCGTGCGCGGCTCCACCTCGAGCTCGGACGCCACCCTGCTCCCATCGGTCGCATTGACGGTAAGGACCCTTGCATTCTCCGAGCGGGTCAGGGCGTCAAGTATGCCGATCGAGTAGCCCTTCGCGGTGCGCCCCGTGATCTTGGCAGCGGCGAGGATGGTGCTGTTCTCGGGATTGTCGACATACGTTCCCGCCGCCGTGCCCTGTGGCGCGCGCCCGATGCGACGCGAGTAGAGCAGGTCGTTGGATGAAACGTTGCTGCAGAAGTAGCAGCTGAAGCTGCCGAACCCAAAGAT